>NZ_JBSSAG010000004.1:0-163552 GCF_054058395.1 Thermostichus sp. OS-CIW-26
CCGCCCAGAACACAGAGGCCATTGGGCAAGCCTTTGCAGCCATTGGTCAGAACGCAGAGGCCATTGGGCGTGTTTCCACAGTTACTGTCCAGAACACAGAGGCCATTGAGCGTCTTTTCGCAGCCACCGCCCAGAACACAGAGGCCATTGGGCAAGCCTTTGCAGCCATTGGTCAGAACGCAGAGGCCATTGGGCGTGTTTCCACAGTTACTGTCCAGAACGCAGAGGCCATTGGGCGTGTTTCCACAGTTACTGTCCAGAACACAGAGGCCATCGAGCGTCTTTTTGCAGCCACCGCCCAAAACACAGAGGCGATTGGGCAAGTTTTTGCAGCCATTGCCCAAACTAGGGAGTCCATCGCTGAGCTGCGGGCCAGCATTGCCGAGCTGCGCCAGGTGGTTGAGCAGCAAAACCGCGCCATTACCTACCTTATGAGCCAAGACTAGGCCCAGAGCCGTGGATCCCCTTCCTTCTCGGCCAGGGTTGGGGAATAATACCCGTTAGTTCCCCTGAGCTGGCCGTCGCCGAACCAAGACTGCAACCGCTACCCCAATTCTTGCTAATCCTTCGCTGGAGATTTGAGAATGTCTGACCGCAACTTCCCAACCAGTTGGCGTGTTTCCCTTGTTTCCTCAGTGTTGGCCGCCGCTCTGGCCGGGCTGATGGCTGCCTGCGGCTCTTCCTCAAGGGATCCTCTCACGGTTGCCACGCCCACGCCAACTCCGACCCCCACACCAACACCTGTGCCCACTCCAACCCCTACACCAACTCCAACACCCACCCCCACGCCAACTCCGACCCCCACACCCACGGCAACGCCCACCCCGACACCTACTCCCACGCCCACTCCAACTCCAACACCCACTCCGACACCTACTCCCACGCCCACTCCAACTCCAACACCCACGCCAACACCGACCCCGACGCCCACCCCGACTCCTGCCGGCCCGCAGATTACGATCCCGGGCTTGCCCGCAGGGGCCACGGTAACCATTCGACAAGCAGATGGCACGGTGATCGCCACCTCCACCTCGGTGTCTGGGAATGTGGCCACCTTCCCCACTTCCTTTACCATTCCCTTTGGCGGCCAGATCCGGGTGACTCCCGCCATTCCTTCACCTGGGCCGATTGCGGTCGGCGGTACTACCCTTAGCACCTTTGACAACACCACCAACCCTGGCAGCACCACCTACTTCAACTTCGGGCCGGGCATCTCAGTGAACTAGCTTGGGGCTGGCCCTAGAAGGGCAATCGGTTTCCATTCAGGAGCATGACTCTAACCCCCAAAACCCTGAACTTTGCTGAATTTACTGAGCTTTAGGCGGTTTGGCAAAAGTCATTGAGAGGGATATAGTAGACCAAGTTTCCCCCTGATCCTTGAGTCCACCGCAACGGTTGCCGGGAAGTGAAGGGGGAAAGCGCTCGGGGGGTATTCCTCAGGGCTTTGCGGGATACCGCCTTCCTGTTTGGACTCCGTCCCGCTGACGCGAACAGAGATAGGCAGGATGCGATCGCTTCTTTCCTGAACCATGTTCAGGAGAGTTCAGCGTGAATGTATCAGGTGCTAGATGGCAACCGGTTGTCTTCTTCTTCAGCTTTGGGAAAGGCACCGTCGCTGTGCTTTTTTGAGCGCCCTTTGTGGGTATACTTGAGACTAGACTCAAGGTTTGCCTTTGAGTTTCCCTGGGGTGAGCTGGGCAGCTCTTGCTAAAGACGTTGACCCTAGCAAGTTTTTGAAGGAGATCTGCCATGGCTTTCCGCAACTCAAAATCCCGCTTTCGTCACCCGGTAGCTCCCTTGATTTTGGCTTCCTCCCTCGTAGGAGGAGTGGCGGCTTGTTCCCTTACTTCGGATCCTCCGGCTGTTACTCAGCTTCCCCCGACAATTTCAGCTCAGGCGCCAGAAGCAGCAGTGCAGGGCTCTGAGAGCATTGCTTTCTACTACGACGGGGTAAAGACCTCAGTCACCATTAAGGATGCGGCAGTCCTTTTTGCCGCCTGCACCCTCAACACCAACGACTCCGGGAAGATTGTTAACTTTGTCAATAACACGCTCAAGGTGGGGCCGATTACGGCTGCCGACGTGACGGGGTTGGGCGAGCCGCTCAAGCCCTCTGTTTCCGACTTTACTGACGACGGGGTGGTGGACTGCAAGGATGCGGCGGTTTTGTTTGCGGCAATTTCAACAGGTCTTCCGCCGACGGCCAGTAAGATCAATTCCTTCCTTGCCACCACCCTGAAGCTCAGCGGTATCACCGTCACCCAACGGCAGTTGGATACCTTCTTCAGCGAGCCCACCCCGACTCCAACCCCGACCCCGACCCCGACGCCAACTCCCACACCGACTCCGACACCGACACCCACCCCAACGCCGACACCCACCCCAACGCCCACTCCAACGCCAACCCCCGCTGCTCAGTTCTATGTCGATCCGGCTCGTGGTGATGATAACAACTCGGGCGCTTCACGTGATCAGGCATTTAGAACCGTAGCAACAGCTATACAGTCTCCTCTCGTTCGAGCCGCAGCAATTCTTGGGGGCGGGACAGATGTTATTGTAAGGATCATTCGTAGCGGTGACGAGACGGTCTCTAACGACGATATCCAAAGTGCCAATTTACCAATTGGATCCATCACGATAGTTCCTGACGCTGGCGTTAACTTTGAGCTCAAGTTGAGCGGTAATCGTTTAATTCTCGAGAGGGGCAACAAGCTGCAAGGGTTTAGAATTACCAGCGGGGATCCCGGTGGTACTAATACAGGAGCCGCCGCCATCACGCTCGCTGCTGCGGGAACGCCCCTGAAAGACATGATCATTGATTGTACAGGTCTTGGCACTGCTGGTACTGCTGGCGTAGGGTCTGGCGACAGATGTATCGAAGTAACTGCTTCTTTTGCCACCGTCACCCTCGACAATGTGGATGTTTTGATTAAAGGCGACAAAGACTTCACTGCTGGGATCCGCCACGTGGGGACTAGCACAATCCTCAGAGTAATCAATGGCAGCTCGGTTGTGGCTACTGGGCAAGGGTCGTCGGGGAACCAGGGTGTCGTGGGCATTTTGGAGAATTCAATTGTCGGATCTGTAGAGATTGAAGGCCCGAACACAGAGGTCAACTTGAGCGCGATCCAACCTGCTACAGGTGCTCCCAACGTTGCTATCCTCCTAAGAGGTAATTCAGGCCCTGCAAGAAGAGTGATAAACTCCCGGATTAGGGTAAAAGAGGCATCTCCAGGTCAAACAGGTCAAATTGGCGTTTGCGTTGGTAGTAATATTGACGTAACAGTGCAAGGCAACACCTTTACCAATTCTTCTTCGGGAACCAGAAGCATCGCTATCTGTAAAGCAGCTGGAGCTGCAAGTGTGAGTCCTACTCCCCCTCCTCAGTTCAACACGTTCATCAACTTCGGCCAGTCCAGAGAGTTTGTAACTTCTTCCTGCTCTTGCCCCTCCTAACCTTTTCCAGCTCTTTCTCTGGCAGGCCCCTGGCGGGGCCTTTTTTTGTTGCAGCTCCACAACGGGTCGGGCTATCCCTGGGCATTTTGCCAAGGACGAGTTGGGGTAGCGGAGGGCCACCACGCCAAGTCTGGAAGGCTATCAGGGAAGAGGATGGATCTCGCCCCCAATTGGGCCAAAAACCGCATCGTTCCCCAGGAAAAGCCCCTCCCCTGGTCGGATGCGCCCTTCTGGCGGCAGGGCATAGGGATCCGCAGCAGACAGGTTGACGCCCGTGAACCCCAAGTCTTGCATGGCTGCAGCCGTAATACGACTAAGAGCAGGGCGTGCAGGTGGCGGTGGCAGCACCGGCGTCATCAGCTCCAACCCTAGGGTTCGCCGCCAGTGACCTTCGGGAGGTGGCTCAACCTGCACCGGCACATTCCCCGATCCGCCCAGGCTGTTGTACTCAGCAGTGGCCTGCCGGCCGGCAAAGCGCGGGTTGGTGGTGCCGCTGTTGAGGAGAAAAGGACTCCAGTTGGGAACGGTGCCAAACCCCAGAGCATGGCCCAGCTCGTGCAGGACAACGTCAAAGAGGGATCCCTGATCCTCTAAGCGACCCAGATCTGCCGGGTCGATCCCTATCCTGGCATAAGGGATGATGCGGATCCCAGGCCGAAGGGGGCCACAGGGGCCCGCTTGACCCACAACCCTACCCGGACCATCACTCTCAGGGGGGCTGGAGAGGAGCCGGGCGCCGGTTACTTGAACCAAGAGATCATCCACAGGACGATTGACCAGGGGAGTCGGGGGGAAACCAGCTCCGCAGAAGCCAGCCTGCAGAGTTAGGGTGACGTCGGGCAAGTCGCCGGTGATGATCTGTTCCCACCGCCGGGCTGCCCGAAGCACAACCTCTCGCTGGGAGGGGCTGAGGCTGTTGTCGATAAACTCAATCTCGATGTTAAACCCACCAGGAGACGGAGATGGCGAGGGGGTTGGCGGTGGTGGAGGAGGTGAGGGCGTTGGCGTTGGTGGAACTGGCAAGGGGGTTGGTGTCGATGGATCTTCCGGTGGGGGGGGTGGTGTCGGCGAAGGGGAGGCCGTTGGAGGACTTGTGGGGGGAACAAATCCCGGCCCTGGCAGTCTGGCTGCCTGTTCAGGCGTAAGGTTGAGGGGAGGTTGCAGCCGCAAAACGGTGTTGACAAAGGTGTTGATGGGGTTGGCATCGCGGGTCTGCAAAGTGGCAATGGCAAACAAAATAGCCGCATCCCGAATGGTGCCTGGCGTGCCATCCCCATCAAAATCGGAGATGGCCACCGGATTGGGGTCGGCCGTGGTCACCTCAGCCAAGGTGAGAGGAGGCTGCACCCGCAAAACGGTGTTGACAAAGCTGACAATCTGGCTGGGCTGGGTGATCCCGCTGGCTATGGCAAAGGCAATGGCGGCATCGCGGATGGTTACCGATTGCGGGTTGCCGTCGTAGTAGGCAGCAACGCCTCCTTCTGGGGCGGGCGATGAAGTCTCTGGGCGACTGAGGAGGCTGGGCCCGCTAGCTAGCCCACAAGCAGCCAGAATTCCAAGGAGAAAAGTTGCCATTAACCGAAACAGCCGCTTGCGGGGGCTCATCGAAGGATCCCTCTTCCGCCTTCCTGGCTAGTTACGAAACACTCCGCCAGTGTACCATCCTCAGGCTTTTCTGGATTTGCCTCAGTCTTTTGCTTGCTGTGCAGTACGATAGGGTACGTGCTAAGAGTGTTGGGATACCTAAAAGCAGGGAGATCACCATGGCAAAGACCGCTGTGTCTAACCCCGTCCAGGCGCAGTTTGACGAGTTTCCCTACCCAAATGTGCCAATTGAGCAGACGGTTACCGACAACTTTGCTTTGTTTGCCAACAGCCTTACGACGGCCAGGTACCTGCGGGATCGCAAGGTGGTATTGCCGGAAGGCAAGGTGATCCTCAATGCCGGCTGTGGCTCCGGTTGGGAAACCTTAGTTGTGGCAACAGCCAACCCCGGCGCTCGCTATGTGGGTGTGGATATTTCGCCGGAGTCCATCAAGATGGCAGAGCAGCGCTTTAAGTTCCATAAGATTGAAAACGCCCGCTTTCATGTTATGGACATTACCGACATGACGGCGCTGGGGGAGGAGTTTGATTTTATTGCCTGCAACGACGTTCTCTACCTACTGGACGACCCGGTTGCCGGTTTGAAAGGCATGCGGCAGGTGCTCAAGCCCGATGGGATCATCCGCACCAATGTTCATAGCCTTTATCAGCGGCAGTTTATCTTCAACATGCAGGATGCGATGGAGCTGCTGGGGGTGATGGACGAGCCGGCAGCCAAAGCGGTGCCCCTGCTACGAGAGGTGATGGAAGCGCTCACCGACGCCAGCTTTGTGAAGAGCCACTGGAACGGCGATGCCATCAAAACTACAGCGGGGATCCTGGCCAACTTCCTGCTGCGCAGCGACAAGGGCTTTACGGTGCCGCAGGTGTTTGAGATGTTGAGGCAGGCCGGCCTTGAGTTTATCAGCATGGTGAATTGGCAGCAGTGGAAGCTGGAGAGGGTCTTGACCAAGCCGGTGCCCTACTCGATGCGGCAACTCAATAAGTTAAGCGAGGAGCAAAAACTTCACTTCATCGAGCTGATTTTCCCCAACATGACCCGCTTGATTGATTTTTGGTGCGGGCACCCCGGCATTCCCAAGGCTGAGCCGTTTACAAACGACGAATGGTGGAACGGCACGGTGCAAGCCCACCCCCTTCTGGTGAAGTTGGATGCCAAGCAGGCTTTTCTCAACGCCATTCGGGACAACGGGCCTGTCAACATCAACGGCTGGCCGGGAGCTGAGGGGAACATTACCATCGATCCTTTCTCGGTGCGCTGGCTGGTGGATGTCTTCGGCCCCTTGCCGGTGCCGGTGCAATCTCTAGTCCACAAGACCATGGAGATTATGGACTGGACGCAGGAAGAAGCGTTTAGTCAAGTGTTGGCCAACCTGAAGTTTTTGGAAGAACGCCTGGTCATTCTGCTGGATTCCCCACTTCGCTAGGCAAGTGCAAAGCCAGGACTTACGAAAGCCCCCCTGATTCATACATGGGGGCCTTTTTGGTTGACATACCCCCCGCCCTAAAGGACGGGGATTCTTTCTCAGCCAGCAGAATTGCTCTCTTCCCCCTCTTCTTCCGGCAGCGTATCCCCCACCTTGTAGCAAGCTCTCAACTCATACTGCTGGCCATCCCAGCCCATCTCTACCCAAACAGGTGTGTCCCAAGCCCAGTTAATCATCAGGGGCTCATTGCCTTTCCCGTTCGACAATCGCAGCTTTCCATTGACGACTTGGATGGCTGAAGACTTCCATTGAACTTTGGAATAGTACCGACGCCGTCGAGGTGGACGGGCGTTGGGGTCGGTTTGGCGGCGTTCTCGCCAGGACTTCAAAGAGGCAAAGAAGCTTTGCACTACCGCGTCTGCACTGTGAGCATGAAGTGTATTCTCAGGGTCGTTGGGAAACCACCGCATTAGCGTGGAAGGTTTCAACCACAGTCCCTTCTTGCGGACAACCCGCCAAAAGTGAACGAGCACCTTTGAGTACAGCTCGCCTGCTGCCCTGCTCAACAGCTGCAGTTGCTCTGAGACGCCTAGCTTGAGCTTGCGGACAAGGTACATGCAAAGTTGCCTTTTCTGTCGAATAGCATCTTACAAAAGCCGCCCTAGAAGGGCGGGGCTTGTAACCCAGTTTTTTTGGTCATCGTTTTTATCCCAGCCGCTGCTCGGTTTGCGGGTCAAACAGGTGGAAGCGATCCATGTCGAAGACCACTTCTGCCCACTGGTTAACCCGAAGCTGGGTACGGGGATCCACGCGGGCCACAAACTCCTGCTCGGCCAGGATCCCTTCTCGGTCGGTGGTGCTGAGATGGAGGATCACTTCATGGCCGATCAGCTCGGTGACGGAGACCTTAGCCCGCACCGGGGCAGGTTGGATCCCTGGGGGTTGGTACTGGGGATCGTGGATGTTTTCCGGGCGGATGCCGAAGATGACCGACTTGCCGACGTATTGCCAATAGGGCTCTGCCTGGTGGGGCGGGATGGCCACGCGGAAGGCGCCGGTATCGATCCAGAGGGTGCCCTCCTGCTCCCGCAGCTTGGCCTGGAAGAAATTCATGGCGGGGCTGCCGATGAACCCGGCCACAAACAGGTTGGCCGGGCGGGTGTAGAGGGTGTGGGGGGTATCCACCTGCTGCAGGCGGCCATCCTTCATGACGGCGATGCGGTTGCCCATGGTCATGGCCTCCACTTGGTCGTGGGTAACGTAGATAAAGGTGGTGCCCAGTTGCATGTGCAACTTGCTGATCTCGGCCCGCGCCTGTACCCGCAGCTTGGCATCCAAGTTGGAGAGGGGCTCATCCATCAAAAACACCGCCGGATTGCGCACGATGGCCCGCCCGACGGCAACCCGCTGCCGTTGCCCACCCGAAAGTTCCTTGGGCTTGCGGTTGAGCAAGTGCTCGATCCCAAGGCGCTTGGCCACCCCCCTAACCCGGCTTTCGATCTCCGCCCGTGGCAGGCCGCGCAGCTTGAGGCCAAAGGCCATGTTCTCGGCCACGGTCATGTGGGGGTAGAGGGCATAGGATTGGAAGACCATGGCGATATCCCGATCCTTGGGGGGGACATCGTTCACCCGTCGATCGCCAATGTAGATGGAGCCGGCGCTCACTTCTTCCAAGCCGGCCAGCATGCGCAGGGAGGTGGTTTTGCCGCAGCCGGAGGGGCCGACAAAGACGAGAAATTCCCCGTCTTCGACGGTGATGTTCAGGTCATGGACGGCGGTGGTGTCTCTGTAGCGCTTGGTAACGTGTTCGTAGGTAACGCTGGCCATACTCTCAACCTTGGCTCCGTTGCGCACTCAAACCCTATCCAAAGCGGCGGGCAAAAGTCAAAGGGGGGTTCGGTTTAAGTTCGCTAGGGAAGGCTGGGGATCCCTGCAGCGAAGCCAGTTTATGGTCGTTGCCCCTGCCCTTGCCCCGGCCCCTTTCCCAGAAGGAGAGGGGAGCTGGGAAGCCATGGAATCTTGAACCGAAATGTAAAAAAAGGTAGGCTCATCGCCTACCTCTATGGGATCCTTTTTCCCTATTAGGAAGTTGCCTAACCTCTAGGCCATCAGGAGACAACGCTCACTTTAACCACTTGGGCTTTTTCAGAGTCTGCCTTGGGCAAGGTGAGGGTGAGGATCCCATCTTTGTATTCGGCTTTCACCTGATCGTGTTTGATCCGGCTCGGCAGTGGGATCACCCGTTGGAAGCGCCCATAACGGAATTCAGTCCGGGTTACCCCTTTGTCTTCAGAGCGCTTCTCAAATCGCCGTTCCCCGGTGATGGAGACCGCTTCGGCTGTCGCTTGGATATCCAAGTCGTTGGGGTTCAAGCCGGGCAGCTCCAGCTTCAGGGTAATGGTTTCGGGATCATCGTGCATCTCCACTGCCGGCATGAAGGCAAAGCCGTCGGCCTCGGTGGTGCGAGGGATCAACCGGTCGAACATCCGGTTCATTTCCCGTTGAATTTCGTCAATTTCACGAAATGGATCCCAGCGGACAAGAGCCATAGAGCATCCTCCTCCTCTGTTTTGCTTTTTTTGACTTCCACTTCGAGTTTGGAGCTTAGCTTTCGGGGCTCAACTTTAGAGGTGCAAGCAAAACCTCTATGCTTCTAGTGTATTCAAATCTATTCCGAGAAGTGTAGGGTTTTCTGGAATGTTTCTTAGGTGTTTACCCTACAGGTTTATCCATCCAAAACCCTCTGGGACTCCGTATGTTTGGGGCGGCGATGAAGTTTTGTGGGTAACCACATACTGAGACCGGTGGCCACCATCACCAGCAGCCCCAGTCCGTTTAAGAAGGGGTAAACCGCTTGCAGATCGAGGGGGCCCCACTGCCCTTTGTGGATTTGGATCAGCCAGTAGTAGTCGAAGTTTTGGTTAAGGCGGGCAATTTGATACAGGGATCCCGTTAGCACCGTTACCACCAAAGGCACGGCCAGGATGGGGGCAAGGGTGCGGTGGATGCGGCGGATCCTCTTTGGATTCAGGGCCATTGAGCTTTCTCCAGGGCAATGGGGCGATCCCTGCCATGCTATCAGGGCAGCTAGCCCCTATTCTCGCTCAAGAACGGCTCCTGGACAGCTCCTCCACGTGCTGCCGCGGGATGACCCGTCCTTCGTCCTCAAAGCCAGGGATCTCGTGGAAGTTGAGGTAGCGGTACAGCTCGCCGGCAAAGGGCTGGATCTTGGTGGAGACGATCTCTCGGTACTCCTCAGGGGTGGGGATCCGGCCCAAGAGAGCGCAGGCGGCGGCCAGCTCGGCGGATCCCAGATAAACCCGCGCGTCTTTGCCCATGCGGTTGTTGAAGTTGCGGGTGGAGGTGGACATGACGGTGGCCCCGTCTTCCACGCGGGCTTGGTTGCCCATACACAAGCTGCATCCCGGCATTTCCGTTCTGGCCCCGGCGGCAGCAAAGGTGCCGTACACGCCTTCCGAGCGCAGTTGTGCCTCATCCATGCGGGTGGGCGGACAGATCCAGAATTGGCGCACCTTGGCCCGCCCTTGGCCTTCCAGGATTTTGGCGGCGGCGCGGTAGTGGCCGATGTTGGTCATGCAGGAGCCGATGAAAACTTCGTCAATCTTGATCGGCGTATCGGGGTTGCCGGCGGCGTGTTGGGCATGGACTTCGCTCAGGGTCATCACCTTGTCGGGATCGTTGGGGGCACAGACGATCGGCTCGGTGATGGTGCTGAGGTCGATTTCGATGACTTCGGCGTATTCAGCGTCGGCATCCGCCTCCATCAGGCTGGGGTTGGCCAGCCATGCTTCCATTTTGGCGATGCGCCGCAGCAAGGTTCTCGCATCCTGGTAGCCGCGGGCGATCATGTTCTTCAGCAGCACCACGTTGGAGCGCAGATATTCTGAGACCGTCTCGAGGCTCAGCTGGATGGTACAGCCGGCACAGTTGCGCTCTGCCGAGGCATCGGTAAACTCGAAGGCCTGCTCCACCTTCAGATCCGGCAGGCCCTCGATCTCCATGATGCGCCCGGCAAAGACGTTTTTCTTGCCTTTTTTCTCAACGGTGAGCAGCCCCCTCTGAATGGCCACGTAGGGGATGGCATGGACAATGTCCCGCAGGGTGATCCCCGGCTGCAGTTCCCCCTTAAAGCGCACCAGCACCGATTCCGGCATGTCCAAGGGCATCACCCCCATGGCGGCGGCAAAGGCCACCAGACCGGATCCCGCCGGGAAGGAGATCCCCAAGGGGAAGCGGGTGTGGGAGTCGCCCCCGGTGCCGACGGTATCCGGCAGGAGCATGCGGTTGAGCCAGGAGTGGATAATGCCATCGCCGGGACGCAGGACAACGCCCCCGCGGGAAGCGAAAAAGTCGGGCAGCTCTTTGTGGATCTGGATGTCCACCGGCTTGGGATAGGCGGCGGTGTGGCAGAAGCTCTGCAGCACTAGGTCGGCGTTGAAGCCCAGACAGGCCAGCTCCTTCAGCTCATCGCGGGTCATGGGGCCGGTGGTGTCCTGGGATCCCACCGTGGTAATGAGGGGCTCACAACTGGTGCCCGGGCGCACGCCTGGCAGCCCACAGGCTTTGCCCACGATTTTTTGCGCTAGGGTATAGCCTTTGCCGGTGTCTGCCGGTGGAGTGGGGCGGATAAACAAGGTCGAGGGAGGCAAACCCAAGGCTTGGCGGGTTTTGTCGGTGAGGGCACGGCCAATCAACAGGGGAATACGTCCCCCCGCCCGCACTTCGTCGGGGAGGGTCACGGGCCGCAGGGAAAAGGTGGAGAGAACTTGGCCGCTCTCCGAGCGGATGACGCCCTCGTAGGGGTAGATCGTCACCACCATGCCGGTTTCCAGGCGGGAGACATCGCACTGGATGGGCAAGGCCCCGGCATCTTCGGCGGTGTTGAAGAAGATGGGCGCAATGGTGCCCCCCAGGATCACCCCCCCAGCCCGCTTGTTGGGCACATGGGGAATGTCGTGGCCGATGTGCCAGAGCAGCGAGTTGAGGGCGGATTTGCGGGAGGAGCCGGTGCCTACCACATCCCCCACAAAGGCAACGGGATGGCCGCGGCGCTTCAGCTCGGCAATGGTAACCAGGGATCCTGGAGCGCGGGACTCCAGCATGGCTTGGGCGTGGAGGGGGATATCCGGGCGGGTGGTGGCGTGGGCGGCGGGGGAAAGGTCATCGGTGTTGATCTCGCCGGCAACCTTGAACACTGTTACAGTGATGGCTGCGGCCAGGGGAGCTTTGGCGGTAAACCATTCGCCCTTGGCCCAGGACTCGATCACCTGTTGGGCATAGGCATTGCCGGACTGGCTCAGCTCCAGCACATCGTGAAAGGCATCGAAAACCAGCAGGGTGTGGCTGAGGGCGCGGGCTGCTGCCGCTGCAATCTCACTCCGGGGATCCCGCAACAGATCCAGCAAAACCTGGACGTTGTAGCCCCCCAGCATGGTGCCCAAGAGCTCCACCGCCCGCAGGGGAGTGATCAACGGGGATTCAACCTCCTCCTTGGCCACAGCGGCCAAAAAGCCCGCTTTCACATAGGCGGCTTCATCGACCCCCGGCGGGACGCGCTCTGTTAAGAGGTGCAACAAAAAGGCTTCTTCGCCAGCGGGCGGGGCCTTCAGGAGCTCGCACACCTGGCTGGTCTGGGCAGCGTTTAAGGGCAGCGGCGGGATCCCTTGGGCCTCGCGGGCAGCGGCGTGTTGGCGGTATTCGGCCAGCATGGGGGTTTAGGCACTCGACGTGGGTAATTTATTCTACCGCTAGCTCGGCAGAGGAAAGGTCCTCGAGAAGGGATCCCATTCGCTGGCGGTAACTCAGCTTGGCCTAGGATAGCTCTGCCAACAGCTCTTTTTGGTAAAGGCCAATACAAGCTTGGATCAAGTCGTCCAGCTCCCCATCCAAGATGGGCTGCAGAGGGAAATTCTGGTTGAGGCGGTGGTCGGTAACGCGGTTGTCCTTGTAGTTGTAGGTGCGAATTTTTTCCGAGCGGGATCCCGTTCCCACCTGCATGCGCCGAGCAGAGCTGATGGAGGCCTGTTGCTCCTGCAGCTTCATCTCGTAGAGTTTGGCCCGCAAAATCTGCATGGCCCGCTGGCGGTTCTGCAGCTGGGAACGCTCCTCAGTACAAAACACCCGGATCCCGGTGGGCTTGTGGAGAAGATCCACCGCCGTCTCCACCTTGTTCACGTTTTGGCCGCCTGCCCCCCCAGAACGTGCCGTTTTGATTTCGATGTCTTTCGGGTCGATGACCACCTCCACCTCGTCCACCTCTGGCATCACTGCCACCGTGGCCGTCGAGGTGTGGACACGGCCTTGCGCTTCGGTGACGGGCACCCGCTGCACCCGATGCACGCCAGCTTCAAACTTGAGCTTGCTGTACACCTGATCCCCTTGAATCTCCAGGATCGCCTCTTTGTAGCCCCCCAGCTCTCCTTCCGAGAGGCTCGCCAGACGCACCGACCAGCCCAGCTTTTCGGCGTAGCGGGTGTACATGCGGGCCAGATCCGCCGCCCACAGCGCCGCCTCCTCCCCACCGGTGCCGGCGCGAATCTCCAACATGATGTTCTTGTCGTCGTTGGGATCCCGGGGCAGCAGCAGCAGGGTGAGCTTTTCCTCCAGTTGTTCTTGGCGGGCCCGCAGTTGCTCAAGTTCCGCTCTTGCCATCGCCTCCAGCTCCGGGTCGGAGGCCGATTCCCGCAAAAGTTCTTCCGTCTGTTGCAGATCGCGATTCAGCTTTTGCCAGTCGTGAAAAGCCTCGACGGTGGCCTCCAAGGAGGAGCGGGCCTTGGCGATCCGCTGCAGCTCAGCGGGATCCGTGGCCACGTCCGGATCCGCCAAGCGCACCGTCAGCTCCTGAAAGGTGGCTTCGACATTCTTAAGCTGGTCGATCAGTTGAGCAGAAGCCATAGACTTGCGATACCCAGGAATCCAAGTATTGCCCACACCCAGATGGGGGAACCTCTACTTGGCCTTTTTGCCACCGCTCATGCCGTATTTGCGCATGAACTTCTCCACCCGGCCTTCGCTGTCGATGATCTTCTGGCTGCCGGTGAAAAAGGGATGGTTGCCCGACCAAACATCCACCCTGAGCTCCGGCTTGGTGGATCCCACCGTCATCACCACTTCGCCATTGCAGATGACTTTGGCTTCTGGATACCACTGCGGGTGCAATCCTTTCTTGGGCATAACCCTTTCCTCCTCTGGGCCTGTTTCTATACCCTTGTCTATCAACATCTTCCTCTAAAAACAACGGCAGGGATCCCTAGCGCTTCGAGTACTGGGGAGCCTTGCGGGCCTTGCGCAGGCCGTATTTCTTCCGCTCCACGGCGCGCGGATCCCGTTTCAGATAACCCTCTACTTTCAAAGGGCCGCGATTGGCCGGATCCACCTCGCAGAGGGCGCGCGCTACCCCCAGCTTGATCGCATCCGCCTGGCCGTGAACACCGCCGCCATGGGCTCGCACCAGAATATCGTAGGAGTTTTCCAGACCAAGGATCTCCAGCGGCCCCTTCACACTGGCCAGCAGGGCTTCTTGATACTGCAGATACTGGTCTCCCGGCCTGTCGTTGATGATGATTTTGCCCGTGCCGGGCACCAAACGCACGCGGGCAACGGCGGTTTTGCGGCGTCCCGTTCCCCAATAAACGGCTCGTTGGCTGCTCGCTTGAGTCATGCTTTGGCTCCTGGGATCGTGTTGAGGGGATAAACTTGGGGCTGCTGGGCCTCATGAGGGTGGTTTGGCCCGACATAAACTTTCAGCTTGGTGAATTGCCGCCGGCCCAAACGGGTGTGGGGCAACATTCCCTTGACCGCTTTTTCCACCACCCGCTCCGGCAGGCGCGCCTGCAGTTGGGCAAAGGTTTCCACTTTCATGCCGCCAGGACGGCCAGAGTGGCGGCGGTAGAGCTTTTGGGTGCGCTTTTTGCCAGTGACCACCACTTTCTCAGCGTTGATCACAATTACATAGTCCCCCGTATCCAGGTGAGGGGTGAAGTCCGGTTTATGCTTACCCCGCAAGAGGGTGGCCACAGCGGCGGCCAAGCGGCCCAGGCGCTGATTGGCAGCATCCACCAGATACCAGCGGGGCGCCAGAGTCTCGGGGTTGGGAAGGGGAGTTTTGTTCATGGCAGGCAAGGAAACATATCAGGACAAGCTTGGAGATCGCCCAGATCAACCGCAGGAATGGGCCAACGCAGCCGGCGACCGGAGGGCGGAGGGAGGCTCTGTGGGCAAGGCCCAAAAGGGCGGCGAGTGGGCGAACTGTTGACCGAAGGGATCCGCAGCATAGCCCACATCCGTCAGGCACAGCCCTTGCGGAGGAGCGCTGTAGCGGGTGCGCATCTGGCTCCAGTCGTTGTGTTGCCACAGGTGGACAAATTGGGCTGGGCTGAGCTCGCCCCGGCCCACCACCTCTAGGGATCCCACCAAGAGCCGCATCATCCGGTAGAGGAAGCCGCTGGCCTGCACCTCAATGCTGATCAAGTCCCCCAGCCGCTGGCAGAGCACCTCCTGCACCTGTACCCGCGAGTGGGGCCGATCCGATCCCCGCCGCCGGAAGGCTTCCAAGCTGTGCTCCCCCAGCAGGGAATTCAGGGCTTCCGCCATCGGCTCCACCTGCAGAGGCCAACGCACTTGCCAGCTAAAGAGGCGCCAGAACACATCCGGTCGCTCCCGGTTCAGGATCAGGTAGCGGTAACGGCGCCAGCGAGCCGAAAAGCGGGCGTGCCAGGAGTCAGGCACTTGAGCAGAAGCCAGCACTACCACATCTTCCGGCAGACAGTCGTTCAGCACCCTCGACCACTCCGCCGCAGGGATGCCGGAGGTGGTGTCGAAGTGGGCCACCTGGCCTGCAGCATGAACCCCCGTATCGGTGCGACCGGCCCCATAGAGGGTTACCGGATGCCCCGCCCGCGACGCAATCGCCTCCTCCAGCACCCCTTGCACGGTACGGCGGGCTGCCTGGCGCTGCCAGCCATAGAACCTGCTGCCGAGGTACTGAATTCTCAGGGCAATGCGACGGTACGGCATGGATCCCTTTCCGCTACACCAGCTCGATGACCGCCATTTCTGCTCCATCCCCCCGCCGATGCACGGTGCGCAAGATGCGGGTATAGCCACCGGGCCGATCCCGGTAGCGCTCAGGAGCCTGCTCAAACAGGGAGCGCACCAGCTCCTTGTCGTAGATGTAGGCCAGCGCCTGTCGCCGCGCCGCCAGGGATCCCTCTTTGGCCAGGGTGATCATCTTCTCGGTGGTGGCCCGAATGGCTTTGGCGCGGGCTTTGGTGGTGGTGATCCGCCCTTCCCGCAGCAGAGCCGTGGTCAGCGCCCGCATCAGGGCCTTGCGCTGGTCGGCGGGCTTATTGAGGTGGGGGGTACGACGGCGGTGGCGCATGGTAACCTCTGTCTTGTGTCCTACACTCTTCCGGGATCCTTGCGTTTTGACGCGGTTGTGCTAGCGGTGCAGATGCTTGAGACGGAACCTAAACTCTAGGCCTTGCCTTTTTCGCGGGTGCGGGGCAGTGTCAGACCAAAGCGGGCTTTCAAAGCCTGCACCACCTCTTCGGCAGACTTCTGGCCAAAGTTTTTGATCTCCAGCAGATCTTCCTCGGTATAGAGCAGCAGATCGGCCACCGTGTTGATCTGAGCTCGCTTCAGACAGTTGTAGGCTCGTACCGAGAGCTGTAGCTCCTCGATGGGGATCTGGTTTTTTTGGTTGTCCTCGGCTGGCTGGGGCGGCACAGGAGCATCGAAGCTGACCTCCTGCAGCGGTGCGAACAAGCCCACCAAAATGCGGGCCGCTTGGCTGAGGGCCTCTTGCGGGGTGAGGCTGCCGTTGGTCCAGATTTCCAATACTAGCCGATCTTTTTCCAGGAATTGGCCCACCCGAGCTGCTTCCACAGCGTAGTTCACCTTGCGCACCGGCATGAAGACAGAGTCGATCTGCAGAAAATCAATCGCCATCGCTTTGCTGTCGGAGTAATCGACGGCGCGGTAGCCATGTCCCCGGCCAATCATGAACTCCATTTCCAAAATCGCCCCTTCCGCCAGGGTGGCAATGTGGTGACGGGGGTTGATCACCTCCACATCGCTGGGCAATTGCAGCTTCTCAGCAGTAACTTCCCCTGGCCCCTGAGCCACCAAGCGGCCCACCTGAGTCTCGGGGGAACTGGAGCGCAGCACCAGCTCCTTCATGTTTAGAAGGATCTCCATCACGTCTTCCCGCACCCCCGGCACCGTGGAAAACTCGTGGGTCACCCCGGCAATGCGTACAGCAGTCACCGCCGTCCCCTCCAGATTGGAGAGCAACACCCGCCGCAAAGCGTTGCCCACCGTGATCCCTTGGCCGCGCTCCAGCGGCCCCAAAGCAAATTTGCCGTAGTGAACGCCGTTATCATCCCGATGAGATTCGACACACTCGGTCTGGTAGGCAACAGCACTTGCGCTCGCTCTGCTGCCCAGAGAGTGGGAGAGGGTTCGGCTGGTTTGAATCGTCATGGTGGCCCCGTCCGTCTGGCTCGATATCCGTTTGGAGAACTGATGAAACTTCGAGGTCATCTCACGCTTGGGCAGACCTTCGCTGGGGCATGGCGTAGCTCTGGAGAAAACCCCCTACAGACGCTCGACCAGCCCTCAACGCGGGATCCTTCAGACACGCCGCCGCTTGGGAGGACGGCAACCGTTGTGGGGAATGGGGGTAATATCTCGAATCAGAGTAATTTCCAGGCCCGTTGCCTGTAGAGCGCGAATGGCGGTTTCCCGACCGGCTCCCGGCCCGCTGACCATCACTTCGATCTGGCGCATGCCGTTCTCCATGGCTTGACGCGCCGCACTTTCTGCTGCCATTTGGGCGGCGAAGGGAGTGCCCTTTTTGGCCCCTTTGAAGCCCGTAGAACCTGCCGAGGCCCAAGACACCACATCGCCATTGGGATCCGTGATGGTGACGATGGTGTTGTTGAAGGTGGACTGAATGTAGGCCACCCCATTGGGGATGTTCTTTTTGACTTTACGTCCGCGCCGTTGCTGCCGAGCCATGATCCAGGTGTCCTTGCAATCGACTGTTTGGGGTTGGGATTCGGGATGGTGGAAGAGTTTTGCCTTCCGCGCAAAGCCGAGCGACTACTTCTTGGCAGGAGCTTTCTTCTTGCCGGCCACCGTTTTCCTGACCCCCTTGCGGGTGCGGGCGTTGGTGCGGGTGCGCTGACCACGCACGGGCAGACCCAGGCGATGGCGACGACCTCGATAGGTGCCGATGTCGATCAGCCGCTTGATGTTCATCGCCTCCTGGCGGCGCAGATCCCCTTCCACCTGGTATTCGCCCTCCACCACCGTTCGCAGGGCGGCCACCTCAGCGTCGGTGAGGTCGCGGGTACGAGTATCCGGATTGATACCGGTCTTCGCCAAAATCTGGCGGGAGCGGGTTAGCCCAATGCCGTAAATGTAGGTGAGGGCAATCTCCACTCGCTTTTCTCGGGGGATGTCAACTCCCGCAATCCGTGCCATAGTCAGGGGTACCTTTCAAATCAAACCAACTCGAACACACTTGCCCAGTAGGGATTGAGTTGCCTGCCTGAGATGGGATCCTCATTCAGAGAAATGTTGCTGTAGAGATGCCGGTCTTGGGATCCATGCTCACCGAGAGGTCTAGCCAACGTTTTGCTCGGTTGTGTCGGAAGCCTTTGCCTCTGTCTCCCATTGCAGGCTGAACCCACCCACCATCGACCCTCTAGCCCTGCCGCTGCTTGTGCTTGGGGTTGGAAGAACAAATGACCATCACCCGACCGTGGCGGCGGATGACTCGGCATTTCTCGCAGATCCGACGGACGGAAGGCCGCACCTTCATGGTTGATCCTGACAAAACCAGCGAATATCCATTCTATGTTCGTCTGGGCAACCTGTCAAAATGTGTTTGGGTTTGCTGACAGCGAGCGGACAGTCGGGTTGGCTATACTGGTTGGGCGAGGATCTGATACATTCACGCTGAACTCTCCTGAACATGGTTCAGGAAAGAAGCGATCGCATCCTGCCTATCTCTGAGCAGGAAGGCGGTATCCCGCAAAGCCCTGAGGAATACCCCCCGAGCGCTTTCCCCCTTCACTTCCCGGCAACCGTTGCGGTGGACTCTAAGGATCAGGGGGAAACTTGGTCTACTATATCCCTCTCAATGACTTTTGCCAAACCGCTTAAAGCTCAGTAAATTCAGCAAAGTTCAGGGTTTTGGGGGTTAGAGGCATGCTCCTGAGTCAAAGTAGGCGCGACTGTGGGGTGGAGAAGGCCATGCGGTGGCAATGGCTGGTTGTGCTGAGTGGTGTGCTGGGGCTGGGATCCCCTGTGTTGGGGCAAGGGATCCCTTCGCCGGAGGCAGGCTCCTCCTCTGCGGTGGAGAACTTTTCGACGGACGGGAACGGCCTGAGGACAGAGGGGGATTGGCTTTTGCCCTTGCGCAGCTCTGCCGATCGCATCGATGGGGTACCGGATCGGGGCTGGGTTGCGGTTGGGCTGTTGGAGGAGCAGGCCGTGACCCTGCTGGATGGGGCCAGCGGGGATCCCCTGTGGCAGGTGGCGGTGGGGTTTGCTCCCAGTGTGGTGCGGGTGGATGAGGCACGGCAGGTGGTCTACGCCTCTGGCCCCAATGCCCCTGGGCTGGTGGCCCTCGATCTGCTGACGGGGGAGCTGATTCAGGCTTATGGGTTGCCGGCAGGGGTTTTGGATATTGCCGTGGATGGGGTCACAGGGCGGGTTTTCGCCTCCATGCCTTCTGCCCAGAGTTTGGCGGTGATGGCTGCTCCCCTGCGCGTCAGCGGTGCGCAAAGCGATCCCTCAGAGCAGCCGCAAGCCCGCAATTTGCCGATGCCCGGCCCCCCTTTGGCGCTGGCCTACGATGCGCAGCGGGGATCCCTGTTTGTGGGTCTAGCCGGGGAGGATCCCCTCAGTTTGCTGGTGGTCAACCCAGACAATGGGGAGTTGTTGGCCCGTTGGCGCGGCGGCAATACTCCGGAAGCGATGGCTTTGGATGCGGAACGGCAACGCTTGGTGGTGCTCAACTCGGGCAGCCAAGACCTGACGGTGCTGGATCTGAGCCGCAGCGGCGAGGCCCTGCAGCGGGTTGGCCTGGATTGGCGACCGACGCGGCTGGCCCTTTCCCCGGATGGACGTTGGGCTTACGTGACCTCCCGCGATAGCGACCGCCTGCAGCTGGTGGATTTGCAGACGGGGCGATTGGCAGCCTCACTGCGGCTGCAGGGACAACCGACGGGTCTGGTGATGCTGGGGGAGCGGGATCTGTGGGTGGTGGCAGCAGGGATCCCAGCTTTGCGCCGTTTGCAGGATATTCAGGCTCAAGTTGGCGACGGCGGGACAGAGGTCCTGAACGGGGGAGTCCCCTCTCCAGGCAACCGCGGTGTGGTGACCGGGCGGGTGCTGGATATTGCCGGCCAACCTGTTCAGACGGGGGTTTTGCACTTGGCCGCCACGCCAACCCAACCCCAGCAAACTGTTCGCATTGCTGCCGACGGCACTTACGTGCTGCCGGAACTGCCGGCCGGCCTGTATTTGGTAGATGTGGAGGTGCCGGGTTTTCCGCTGACCAGCACCCAGGTGGAAGTCCGGGCCGGCTTTGTCTCCACTCAGGATATTCGTCTGCCGCCCGGGGAACCGACCCGCCAGCCGGAGGGCATTGGCCTTTTGCCCGATGAACCCGTTTACTCGGATGAGCTGGCCCGCCACCTCAGCATGGCCCTGAAGGAGTTGCAGCCCCAGCGACCAGTGATCCTCTTGAAGGGGCCTTTGGGGCCGGATCCCCGGTTTGAGCCGCTTCTGCCCCTCACCCAGGGCCTGACTTTGTTGGATCGGGATGAGCGCTACACCGCCGACTTGGCCAAGCTGAAGGTGATCGGGGATGCCCTGGGATTGCGCTACATCCTTTTGACCCAGATGCAGATCTCGCGGGACTACAACCGCCAGGGCAACTCTCTGCTGAATACAGCCTTACGCTTTGTGGCCCCGACGGTGCCGGTGGAAATTCCCAACTTCACCCCCAACCAGCTGCGCAGCCGCGGGGTGGTGGTGGTGGTGGACTTGCAGAGGGATCGACCTGGGGATCGGGCCCGCTACTACGAAGCCTATGGGCGGGATGATGTGGGCGGGGATCCGATGTTTGAAGATGCGGCAGCGGGCCTATTTCGGCTGCAGGTGCGCAACATGGTGCCGGTGTTTGTCCAACAATGGCAAACCAACAACCCCTTTTCTGGGTGAGGATCCCTGCAGCAGGATCTTGCCCTGTTCGCGTCAGGGGTGCGGAGCAGAATAGAACCGACTGCTACTACCGGATGCAACCTTCGCCATGCCTTTTTTCTTCTTTCATCCTCTCCGGCACAGGATTAGCTATCGCTACGCGACGCTCTCGCGAACAGGCAGTCTGGCCCTCTGCGGCTGGCTGGCACTGGCTTCAGGAGCGCTGGCTCAGGCTCCGGCCACCCCCATTCCGCGGTTGACGCCGTTGTTTCCCTCCCAAAACAGAGGGCAGCCCCAGGGAACGGCACGGCTGGTGGGGCAGGTGAGCAACAGCGTGGGACAACCTGTGGCGGGGGCACAGGTGCAGTTGGAGGGCATGGAGAACCCCAATCAGCCGATTCAAACCGATGAGCGGGGCGCTTTTGAGCTAGACCAAGCCCCAGCCGGGCGTTGGCTGTTGACGGTGTGGCACCCCGACTATGAAAAGGCAGAGCAGGAGATCCTCCTGCAAGCGGGCCTGACCACCCCTGTGGATGTGGTTTTGCAGGTGCCGATTCGGCCTCAACCCCGCCGTCGCCTTGGCATTTTGGGGGTGGGAGGGTTGGAGCACACCCAACTGTTGGGCCAGCGCCTGGCCATAGAGGCGGTGCGTCTGGACTTGATCCCCAACGGCGAGAAGGTGGTGCCTCTGGACAACCGTCGCATTCAGCCCATTTTGCAGAAGGTGGGCTGGCCCATCTACGAGCTGTTTGAGTGGGATCGCCGCAAGCCGGAGGCGGTGGGCCAATTTTTCGATTACCTGGGCCTGGAAGCCATCGTCATCGCCCGCGTCGATGTCCTCACTCGACCAGCTTCGCCAACGGAGCTGAGCCTGCGTTCCCGCAGCCGCCTGGAACTGTGGCGGTTTGATGAGCAAGGCAACCTTGTGGTAGATATCCTGGCCGAGGCCAGTCGCGATCAGGTGGAGCGGAGCAACCTCAATGCTGCCGAGCTGGCCCAGCTTTATCAAATCCAAGTCACCCAGATGGCTGCTGAGGTGGGATCCCGCTGGAAGGAGCATCACCCGCTGGCCCAGTACCTAGAACTGGCTCAGGGAGAAGCCCCACCCCCACGCTCTCGCCTGGATACGGCTGTGGAGCTGCGCATACCCTCTGCCACACCGACTCCCTAGGTCTTAAGCAGAACAGCTCCGGGATCTCTTCTGTTGTCGTGAAAGAGATTGTCCTCTGAGTTCGTCTAGCAACGACGGGAGAAGCCGCCCGAAGAGTGGCGAGAAGAGCTGCCCCCCGATGAAGGGCGGGAGGAGGAGCCGAAAGAGCCAGAAGAGCGCGAGGAGCCGCCACAACAGGAGCTTGCAAAGCTTGGATCTGGTTTTGCAGTTGTCTGCAGCGACGCTGCCTGCGCCAGTACATTGTGCCGCCGATTATCCCTGCAGCACCTGCCCCCACCCCTACCAACGGCCAGGGCGAAGGGGGAGCATGACTCTAGTCAATAATAAGCTCAACTATACTGAAAATAATGTATAATATGTTCAGTACGGATTACTACCAGTTGATCTTTCTGTTTACTTTCGAGTCTGCCAACATGGTAGCCAAAGTAAAGCAGAAAATTGGTAGTAAGACGACACGGAAACTGCGCTTTGGGTATTCTACTCAAAGCTTTGCGGGATACCGCCATTCTGTTTGGACTCCGTCCCGCTAACGCGAATGGAAACAAACAGAATGCTATCGCTGCATAGTTGAACAGTGATGTTCAGCAGTGTTCAGCGTAAATGTATCAGGCGGGTAGGTCATGCCTCTGTTGAATTGCTGCCCGGCGCTGCAGCCGGCCTGACCGCGTCAGCGCTGCAGTTCCCCCACAGCACTTTTCTCCTGAGGCCAGCTTTCCCATTGGCTATTTCTGCCGGGGATCCCCCCTGGTTGCCCGCAGGGCTCTGTCCCAACGGCGCGAAAGGGCGAGCCATCCCAGTTTTAAGGCCAGCCCCAGCACCTGCCAGCCGCGCAACCGGATCACCAGGGATCCCCATCCGTGCCAACCGATGCGAGCGAAGGTCAAGCGCAGGTGTTGGGCCAACGGAAGAGGTAGAGCGGCGATCAGCCCCAAGCATTGCCCCGTCAAAGCTGGATCGGCAAAGCCAATTTCTACGCCGCCTTGCCAAGATTGGATGTGGAGCTGCTTGCCCAGCTTCCACAGGTAGGGCCAATCTCTGGGGGAGCAACGTTCTCCCCGCTGTACCGGCCAACGGCCGCGAAGGCGCAGGGATCCCCAACGCCATTCCCAGCCACGGCGGCTGCCCCGCACGGCCCAGCCTCCCCAGCCGTGCCATTTCCAGATCCAGGCAAGGGGGCCCTGCCAGGGTTTGCGGTAGCGCAGAATGAGCTGTTGAGGCCAGAACAAGAGAGTTCCCACAAAGACGGCCAGCAGCAATCCCAAAGGACTCCGTCCCGCTAACGCGAACAGCTTGAGCACCGACTGGGATCCTCCGCGGTCAATCCATAGCGGGCCAGAAAACGGGGCAAATCGACCACCAGGCAGGTGTAGGATCCCTGCATCACCAGCCGCTCCTGCTGGGTGATCTCCACCTGAAACCGAATGCGTCTTCCCTCCACGGCCACGACTTCGACCCGAACCTGCAAGGGATCCCCCGCCACCGCTGCCGACCGATGCTCCAAGGCAAAGCGGATCCCGACCGCCGCTTCCTCCGGCTCGTAGAAGGGCTGCAAGGTGGTGTGGCTGCACCGCTCGATCAACGTCAACAAAGCCGGGGATCCGATCACCTTCACACCGGGGTTGCCCAGAGCCTCAGCGGTTTGTTCCGGGCCGAGGATCCCTTGCCAGGTGCCGAGGGTGCCCAGGGGAACAGGTTTCATCAGCGGGCGGGGGCGCGCCTTCTCCCAGAGTGCCATAGGCTCCAGCCTTGCCAGAGCAGGAGAATCAACGCCAGGATCCCGACCACCCCGGCCAGCACCAGCGCCCGTTCCAGGCGGGTGGCATGGAAGCCGGTTACCGTCCAATCGCGGCTGAGGTTGGATCCCAGAATGGCAAGCACAGCCAGGCCCAAACCTCGGATCCCCAGAGATTCCGCCCCTCTTCCCTCCTGCTGCAGGAGGATGGGCTGCAGCGCCGCCAGGATCAAAGCAGTCATCAAAGCTCCCAATAGGAAGGCCGCTTGCGGCTGAGCGTGAATGAAGTAGCCCACCCCCACCGGCAAAGCCAGGCTGGCCAGCGTCAGAGCGATCCCCGTCTGCAGGGGTTTGTCTGGCCCGTATAGCCAGTGAATGAGCGCCGCCAGCGCCATGGCCGCCATTCCCAGGTACAGCGCCGCCGACACATAGGGTTGGGTGAGGTCGATCCCGGCAACCTGCAGGTTGAACTGGTGCAACAGGTTTTGCAGCAGAGGGCGGGCCGACAAGAAGAGGGCTGCCATCGCCCCCCAGCGGCTGGGAAAAGCCAGACATCCCAGCCCCAAGAGGGCCGCCCCGTAGGATCCCCCCAATCGCAGCGCCAGCAGCGCTCCTCCCCCCACCAGCGTTAGGCCCACACAGGCCCGCCAGAGCAGCCGTCCTTGTTGCTCGGCAACGCTGACGCGACCGGCTAAAGCCTCCGGCCCGCTGACATGAGCAGGTTCCCCTGGCGCAGGGATCCCCCGTCCCGTCTGGTTCTCCAAGGCAAGCAAGGCCCACGAGAGCAGCACCCCCACCCCGTAGAGCAAGGCCCAGAAGGGATCCTGATATAGACTGTTGCGGGTCAAGGCCAAGGCCAGCGCCAGCGCCACCAGCCACCCCACCCCATGCCCCACTGCCGACAGCAGCCTGGGGGAGTCTTCTGCGGCGGTCAAGAGGGGCACAGTGCCTGCCACCAAGCTGAGGGCGGCCAGCCCCACCGGCAACAGCACCTGCCAAGGGAGATCCGGCTGGGATCCCATCTCCAGCAGGCGGGATCCCCAGGTTATGGCGGCAATGCCGCTCCACCCCTGGCCCAGCGCCATCAGCAAGGACAGGGCTTCTGTTTCGGCCAAGACCCCCAGCAAAGGGATCCCCACCAAGCCCATCCCCAGGCCGCAGCCCCACAGAAAGAGCATTCCATGCTGCTCCGCAATGCCGATGCGACCGGGGGAGCCGACAGCCAGACTTTGCCAGGCCGCCAAACTGAGCAACAGCACCACCAGCCCTTGCCCGGCCCGACCGCAGCCACTCAACCCCAGTAAACCCACCCCCACCAGGCCCCCCAACAACAAAGCCAGGGGGATCAGATCCGGCAACTGACCCAGCCAGCACCCCAGCGCCGCCAAGGCCACCAAGCCCAGCCCCACTGCCGGTTGCCAGCGGCGAACGGATCCCCAGCGGCGATATCGAATCGCTTCCAACAGCAAGACCACCAAGCCAATCGCGGCCGCAATCGCCAAAACTCCACCCAGCACGTGCTGATACATTCACGCTGAACTCTCCTGAACATGGTTCAGGAAAGAAGCGATCGCATCCTGCCTATCTCTGTTCGCGTCAGCGGGACGGAGTCCAAACAGGAAGGCGGTATCCCGCAAAGCCCTGAGGAATACCCCCCGAGCGCTTTCCCCCTTCACTTCCCGGCAACCGTTGCGGTGGACTCAAGGATCAGGGGGAAACTTGGTCTACTATATCCCTCTCAATGACTTTTGCCAAACCGCCTAAAGCTCAGTAAATTCAGCAAAGTTCAGGGTTTTGGGGGTTAGAGGCATGCTCCTTTCAAGCCCTGCACCAACTATCGCCTATCGCTGTCCGGTCATCATCGCCATTCAGAACCAATCGAGCGGAAGCGTTGCCTAGCATCAGGTTTGCTCCTTGCCCCAGACCCGATGGGGAGCAAATGCGTTTGCGTTTGTGAAAGCATCGCGCAGCGATAACGCAAAGATAAGCTGGAGAAGAGCAGCGAGCGGGCGTTCATGTCTTCAGAGCATTACAAGTTCGACCTTTTCTTGCGCTACCACCGAGAGCAAGCCCGGTGGGCGCGTCAACTGGCGGAGCGGCTGGATCGCGAGGGTTTCAAAGTCTGGTTTGACCGCTGGATGCTGCAGCCGGGGGATAACCGCAAGCTGGAGCTGCAACTGGCCATCGAACAATGCCGCTGGGTGGGAGTGGTGGCCTCTCCAGAGTTTGTTGCCGATCCCTGGCCAAGGGATGAGCTGTACAGCGGGTTTCCCCATGCCCCGGCACGACAAAACCAGCGCCTGCTGACGCTGCTGCACACCCCCACCGAGCTACCCCGCCCCCTGGAAGAGGCGCCCCTGCTGGATTTTACCGGCTCAGAAGAGGATCCGGTGCTGTTTGAGTACCGCGCCTTGGAGCTAATGCACTTTTTGGATCCCAGCTTCCCTGCCCCCGGGGATCTGCAGCGGTTCCGGCTGCAATACCGCCGCCGTGAGGGGAAAGAGTCCCTGGAAGATGAAGAGGTGCGGGGATTTCAGGCCTTTTTGCGGGCCATCCAGATGGCCATCCTGCGCATTGCCACAGGCGAAACCCCCTCCGCCACGCCAGAAGAAGGAGCGCGTCAGATCGCCATTTTGCAGTTCATTCAGCGGCTGTTTCAGTGGAACAGTGCCGACATCCAATTCGAGCGGGGGGAAGACTGGCGTCGCCGCGGCAACCTGACGGAAGCCCTGGCCGCCTACGACCGGGCTCTGAACATGGATCCCAACTTCGCCCTGGCTTGGAGCCGCCGTGGGGATGTGCTGGTGCAGCTGGCCCGCTACCGCGAGGCGGTGGACAGCTACAACGGATCCCTGAGCATCAACCCCTACGACGAAGAAACCCGGCTGCGCCTGGCCCTGATTCTGGGGCGCCTGGGGCAATACAAGTCGGCGGTGGTCAACTACGACAAGGTGCTGGAGAGCAACCCGGAAGATGCTCTGGCCTGGCATAACCGCGGCATCCGCCTGCTGCAACTGAAGCGGTCTAAGCTGGCCCTGAACAGCCTGAACAAGGCGCTGCGCTACAACCCCAAACAGCCCCGCACCTGGCTGGCCCGTGGGATCGTGTTGCGACGGCTGCGGCGGCCCAGCTCGGCAGCGGCTAGTTTTGCGCGGGTTTTGAAGCTCAACCCCAGAAGTGCGCGGGTTTGGCGCTACCAAGGCAATGCCCTCTTCCACTGCCACCGGCTGCGCTCGGCTGTCGAGTGTTACAAGCGCTCGCTGCGGCTGCGTCGCCGGGATCCCATCACCCTGCACAACTTGGGGGTGGCCCTGCTGCGCTTGGGGCAGTATCGGCTGGCCAGCAAGGCCCTAGAACGCGCTCTGCGCTACGATGCCGACAACTACAAAAGCTGGTACGCCCGCGGTGTGGCCTTCCAGAAATTGGGCTACCTGAAAGAAGCCTGTATCCACTTCGAGGAAGCCCTCAAGATCAAGCCGGAGCACTTTCCAGCCCGCTATGCCTTGGCGGTAGCTCAGCAGGAGCTGGGGCAATATGAGGCCAGCCTACGGCATTTCCAGCGCTTGGTGCAGCAGCGTCCCGGCAGTTCTGCCTGCTGGTTTGGCCAGATCACCAGCCTGCGGCGTCTGGGCCGGCTGGAAGAAGCCCGTGCCGCCTGCCAGCAGATGCTCCGCCTCAACGAACGGGATCCCTGGGGCTGGTTTGCCCTGGGGTTGATCTACAGCGAGCTGAGGGATCCCGAACAAGCTGTGCAAGCCTACTCGCGGGTTTTGCAGCTCACCCCAGAAGATGCTGTGGCCCTCAACAACCGCGCCTGGGAAGCCTTGAAATTGGGGAAGCTGGAACCTGCCCTGGCAGACGCCCAACAGGCCACGCACCTGGATCCGCAGCGGCCCGCCTTTTGGCATACCCTGGGGCTGATTCAACTGCGGGCCGGCCAGCGAGCAGCCGCCCAAGCCAGCTTGCAGCGCTGTCTGGAGCTGGATCCGCAATTTCAGCCGGCCCAAGCCGCCCTGCAGGACTTGGCCCAGGAAGACTCGGCCTGATACATTTACGCTGAACACTGCTGAACATCACTGTTCAACTATGCAGCGATAGCATTCTGTTTGTTTCCAAACAGAATGGCGGTATCCCGCAAAGCTTTGAGTAGAATACCCAAAGCGCAGTTTCCGTGTCGTCTTACTACCAATTTTCTGCTTTGCTTTGGCTACCATGTTGGCAGACTCGAAAGTAAACAGAAAGATCAACTGGTAGTAATCCGTACTGAACATATTATACATTATTTTCAGTATAGTTGAGCTTATTATTGACTAGGGTCATGCTCCCCGGCGGGAATGGCTCTGCCGGAATTGGAAACCCTCACTCCCCAACCGCAGCCGGTTGACCCCAACCCCTAGCAGGATCCCCTGGGCTTTCAAACTCCCAAGGACAGTGCCTGCAGCACGCCGACGGGAGCAGAACATGCCACACTGGATCCCACCCCCTCAGCACCGACACGCATGGATCCCTATCTGATCCCTGTCAAGCTTCCCCACAGCTCCTACGATATTCTCCTCCAGTCTGCCGAAGGCCCCCCTGGCCACAGCCTCATCCAGCTGGGATCCCAAATGCGAGCTAGAGGGCTTTCCGGCAGGGCTCTGGTGGTGAGCCATCCCGGCATTGCCAAACACTTTGCCGAGAAGTTGCTGCAGGGGCTGCAACAAGCGGGGTTTGCCGCCCACCTCTGCCTATTGCCTGCCGGCGAACGCTACAAAACCCTGCGCTCGGTGGCCAAGATCTACGACGCCGCCCTAGCCTTTGGCCTGGAGCGCTCCTCCACCTTGGTGGCTCTAGGAGGGGGGGTCATTGGCGACATAGTGGGGTTTGCAGCCGCCACCTGGCTGCGCGGGATCCCTTTTGTGCAGGTGCCCACCTCACTTTTGGCCATGGTGGATGCGGCCATTGGTGGCAAGACCGGCGTCAACCATCCTGGCGGGAAAAACCTCATTGGGGCGTTTTATCAGCCGCGCCTGGTGTGGATTGATCCAACGCTATTGCAGACTCTGCCCCAGCGGGAGTTTACCTCAGCCCTAGCGGAGGTGATCAAATACGGCGTGATTCAGGCTGCCGATGTGTTTGAGTTTTTGGAAGATCGACCCCAACTGAGCCGCTACACCGACTTTGCCCCTGACGATCTGCACTATCTGTTGCGGCGCTCTGCCGAGTGCAAAGCCTGGGTGGTGCAGCAGGACGAGAAAGAAGCGGGCCTGCGGGCCATCCTCAACTACGGCCACACCCTCGGCCATGCCCTAGAAGCTGCCACCGGCTACCGCCGCTATCTGCACGGAGAAGCTGTCGCCATCGGCATGGTAGCTGCCGGGGAGATCGCCCGCCGCCTGGGTTGGTGGAGCGCCGCTGAAGCCGAACGGCAACGACGCCTGATCGAGAAAGCAGGACTGCCCAGCCGGTGGCCGGCCGGGATCCCTTGGGAGACGGTGTTGCAGGCAATGCAGGCCGACAAGAAAGTCAAACAGGGGCGGATTCGCTTCGTTCTGCCCCGCCGCATCGGCCAGGCCGAGCTGACCGATCAAGTCGAGCTGGCAGAGGTGCAGGCTGCTTTGGCCTCGATTACAGCCACCTCTGGAACCCTAGAATTAGGAAAACCTAAGGACAAGAAAGCATGGCACGGCAACAACGGGTAGCCATCTTGGGGGCCACAGGAGCAGTAGGGACGGAGCTGCTGACGCTATTGGAAGAGCGCCACTTTCCTGTAGCCGACCTCAAGCTTTTGGCCTCGCCCCGTTCAGCGGGCACTTATTTGACCTTCAAGGGGGAGCGGATCCCGGTTGAGCCGGTTTCAGAAGCGGCCTTCCGGGGCCTGGATCTGGTGCTGGCCTCTGCCGGAGCAAGTGTTTCCAAAGCCTGGGCCAAAACCATTGTGGATGCGGGGGCGGTGATGGTGGACAACTCCAGCGCCTTTCGCCTGGATCCCAATGTTCCGCTGGTGGTGCCGGAGGTCAACCCCCAGGAAGCCTTCCGTCACCAAGGGATCATTGCCAATCCCAACTGCACCACCATCCTAATGTGCGTGGCCATCTACCCCCTGCATCGCCACATCCCCCTGCGCCGCGTGGTGGCCGCTACCTATCAATCGGCCAGTGGGGCTGGGGCCAGAGCCATGCAGGAACTTCAAGAACAAACCCGCGCCTACCTCCAGGGGCAGCCGTTGCAGCCCCAGGTGTTCCCTTACCCTATTGCCTTCAACCTCTTCCTCCACAACAGCCCCCTGCAAGAGAACGGCTACTGCCAGGAAGAGATGAAAATGGTCAACGAATCCCGCAAGATTATGGGATCCCCCAACCTGCGGCTGACAGCTACCTGTGTGCGGGTGCCGGTGCTGCGTACCCACGCCGAGGCCCTCAATCTAGAGTTTGAACAGCCCTTCCCTGTGGAAAAAGCCCGGCAAATCCTGGCCCAGGCCCCTGGGGTGGTGCTCATTGAAGATTGGCAGCAGAACCGCTTTCCCATGCCCATCGACTTGGCCGGCAGGGATGAAGTGGCGGTGGGCCGCATCCGCCAAGACATCTCTGAGCCCAAGGCTCTAGAGCTGTGGCTGTGCGGGGATCAGATCCGCAAAGGTGCGGCCCTCAACGCTCTTCAAATTGCCGAGCTGCTTTTGAAGGACTAATTCACTACAACTGTCCAGGTTACTGGCCCCGCTGTAACAGGGGCAGCCTGAGTGCTGTTCAACGTCACCGGGGAGTTGGGGTAAGTATAGGTACCGGCTGGTGTCAAAGCTACCGCTGTTTTTACAGGGATGGTCACTGTGCAGGTTGCGCCGACAGCCACTTGTCCTCCGGTGAATTGAATGGTGTTCCCACCCACCGAGGCTGTGAGAGTGGGGGAGCCGCACGAAGGTGTAAAAATCCCCGCAGCGGCAACTTGCAAACCAGAAGACGGCGCTCCCGGCAAGGTGTGGTTAAAGGCCAAGCCCGTCAATGGAATGGCTGCGTTGTTGGTTATTGTAAACGTCAGAGTTCCATTCCCGGTAACGGGAGCTGGGCCGATTGGGCCAAGCGGGTTGGGAGAAAAGGCCATGGTAAAGGTGGGAGCTGGCACCGTTACCGTTAGGTTGATAGCCGCAGCGGTGGCATTAGGCGCTTGGTTGCTGCTCAGGGTTACCGCGGGGCTGGTCAGGGATCCCGCTGTCGTGGCTGTAACCTGAAGATCCAGGCTGATGGTGCAGCTAGCGTTGGCTGCCAATGAGCCGTTGACCAGCAAGATGGAAGTTGCTCCTGGTGCAGCTGCCAGCGTCCCGCCACAGCCGTTGTTGAGGTTGTTGGGAGTGGCAACGATCAAGCCGGCAGGCAGGGGATCGGAAAAAGCTAGACCAGTCAGCGGCAGAGCGGCTGTGTTGGTGATCGTGTAGGTCAGAGTTGTTGTGGCATTAGGGCCGGCAGCTACCGAGGTGGGGCTAAATGCCTTGGTAAAAGTCGGGGCACCCGGTGTAGGCGTAGGTGTCGGGGTTGGGGTGGGTGTTGGAGTTGGGGTCGGTGTGAGTGTCGGTGTAGGTGTCGGAGTTGGAGTCGGTGTAGGTGTAGGCACTGTCGTCCCACCGCTTCCGCCGTCACCGCAGCCGGTCAGCCCCAGACAGGCCGCTCCTAGACTCAAGGCCACAAGAGAGAGTTGTAACTGCTTTTTTCTTTTTTCTTCATCGCTCTCTCACTCCTCGTCACTATCGGACTTGACTTTAGTTTTTATCGACCTGTCTTGCTGCAGTGTACTCCAGTCCAATTGCTGTTCAGGACGCTTCTGTGCCGAGGCAATTTACAATTATTGTAATAAACCTTGGCTTAGCTGGCAAACTCCAACTAGGGAATAGCTCCTTCAGACTTGCTCTTAGGTACCTTGCTTGTAAGCACAAAATCTGGCGCTCCAAGCCAACTTTCAGAACCTCGCCTATGCCGCTCGAGCCAGCAATGTTCACACAACGTTGGAAAGGGAGGAGAATTGAGAAGCATTCGGCCTTTGTGGAGATTGGCTTGTGCATCCAATTGGGATGGGATCCCTGGCCAGCTTGATCGCCGGGTTGGCAACCGGGTTAGGGGCCTTGCCCGCTCTGTTTCTCCCCTCGCTCTCGGAAAGGGCGCAAGGGATCCTGCTGGGGTTTGGGGGTGGGGTGATGTTGGCGGCCACCTCTTTTTCCCTGCTGGTGCCGGGCACCGAGGCAGCCATAGCGCTGGGGTATTCCCCATTTGGGGCGGCTGTGGTGATGGTGGCAGGCCTGTTGTTGGGGGCGATCTTCCTGGAGAGTGCCCACCGCCTCTTTCCTCACGAGCACTTTTTCAAAGGGGTGGAAGGGGAGAACCGCGCCCATTTGAAACGGATTTGGCTGTTCATCATTGCCATCGCCCTGCACAATTTCCCGGAAGGACTGGCGGTGGGAGTGGGTTTCGCTACCGGCCAAGTCGGCGATGGGTTGGCGTTGGCGTTGGGGATCGGCTTGCAGAACATGCCAGAAGGGCTGGTGGTGGCTTTGTCACTGGTGGGCCAGGGGTACTCGCGGCTGTTCGCTTTTGGCATCGCCCTGGTGACCGGGCTGGTGGAGCCCATCGGCGGGATCCTGGGAGCAACGGTGGTCTCTCTGGCGCAGCCCCTACTACCCTGGGGCATGGCTTTTGCGGCGGGGGCGATGTTGTTTGTCATTTCCGATGAGATCATCCCTGAGTCGCACCGGCAGGGGTTGGAGCGGGAGGGCACCTTTGGGGTCATCAGTGGGTTTGTGGTGATGATGTTGCTGGATATCACCTTGGGCTAGCAAGGGATCCCGTCGCGAAGTGGAACGGAGTTTTATTTTTTTATGTTTTATGTTGAGTAACGAACCCTTTTTGTGGCGAGGAGCAGGGGAACACGCCTGTCTGCTGCTACATGGATTGGGGGGCGGTGTTTACGAGTTGCAATGGCTGGCAGAGCGGCTGTTGGCGGCTGGCCTGACAGTGCAGGGATTTAACTATCCCGGCCATGACAGTGCTCCGCATCGCTTACACGGCCGCCGGTCTGCCCACATGCCCCCTTCCCGCTGGACGGAGTGGTACGGGCGGGCTTTGGAGCATTACCTGGCTTTGCGGCAGGAGTACCCGCGCGTTTCCTTGGTGGGCTTTTCCACCGGCTGTCTGCTGGCTTTGCACCTGGCTTTTGCCCATCCTGTTTACAAATTGGTGCTGCTGGCGCCGTTTTTCGCCATTCGCCACCACTGGTACTATCTTTTTCGCCCAGAGCAGTACCTGAACAGCCTGGGGTGGTTGTTGGAGGATGTCCCCCGCTTCCATCTGCCCATTCGGGACGGGGATGTCCGCGCTTTGGCGGAAAAGGTAGCCTATTTTCGCAGCTTCAATCTGTCGGCAGTGCGCAGCGCCCTCGAGCTCATCGAGCGGGTCAAGGGGGAAGTGGCCAGCATCCGGGTTCCCACCCTGATCCTGCAATCCCGCCAAGATATGGTGGTGGACCCCGACCAGGCAATGTGGCTCTATCAAGAGCTGGGATCCGAGGAGAAGATCTTGCATTGGCTGGAGCACTCCGACCACATCCTCACTTTGGACTGCGAGCGGGAAACGGTGTTTGCCCAGGTTTGCGCCTTTCTCAACCAGGATCCTTCTGCGCCCGGATCAGCGTAACCCGCTGCCAAGCACCGCGGGCATCGTAGTCCCGGATCAAACACAAGAGACAATGGCAGTCTTCCGACTGCGGAAACCAGCTCAGGCTCACCGAAAAGCTGCGATCCCGCTGGGCAGTGGGGATGGGCAAGGGATCCGGCCCGCCAATCCACAGCCCTCCCGGCAAGGGATCCCAGTTGCTCAACCACTCTGCCCCCGAGCAGTCCACCTCGGTTTCGGCAAACCGGCCCTCGGCAACCGCAAAGCTCTGGGCGATCCCCCGCCATCTCCCTTGGAGGCAGGCTCTCAGCTGCTCTCTGCTCAGGGGTGCACAGTCTGCAACGGGATCCAAAGCTTGGCCGCGCCGCTCCAGGATCGCGGTTACCTCTACCAGACGACCTTGGGCATCCCACTGTTGCACCAGCCGCGCCTTGCGATCCCCCCAGAGAAAGCCCTGCTCGACGGCAAAATCACTAAACGGCGCCAGCTGCAGCCGCCCATTGGAAAAAGATCCATCGGGGAAAAAGCGCAATCCCGGCGAGAAATCCTGGTAGACCCAGCTCTGGGAGCTTTCGGGAGTGGGGGATCCCTGTAGGGGGTAGTAGGCGTTGGTTTGGCGGATCGCGCTCCCTGCCGCCGGACTTCCTGAAGAAGAGGATGGAGCCAAGGCCTCAAAGGTGATGAGGCTGCGCTTTTGGCCCCCCAGCTCCCAGCCGCCGGCGGTGGGTCGATAGTTGGAGAAGAGGCCGTGCCACACTCCCAGGTAGAGAGCCAGACATTGTTTTTGGGTTTTCATGAAGCAATGTGAAGCTAAGATTGTGAGGACGTAACGCTGGAGAGCAAGACCTATGGGGAAGAAGCTCCAAGGTGGCATTTTAGTAAACTACCCGGCTCCGACCGCTAAGCAGTACGGAGCGGGCTTTCAGTAGCCCTGAGCCTGCTCTGCCCTACCAGAGAACAAAACAGGCCCGGACCTCTAGGCCGGTTTACGGCAGCCCCCAAAAGCGCAATCACATTCGCACCATTCAAATCCGCATCCCCTTCCCATCCACAGTGCCCACACTTAAACTTCTTTCCACTGCGGTAGGATTGCGCAGGATCGGGATGGATGTGCAAACACTTGTGGCAGGTCTGCGACGTGTAGGCAGGCGGCACAAGAATCAGAGAAACCCCTGCAACCCTCGCCTTGTATTCCAGAAACTGGCGTAGTTGGTAGAACGCCCAACTGTTGGCCCTGCGCCGCTCGGCTTTGCTGCGGGGTTGTTGATTGACTCTTTTCCGGATCCCTGTCAGGTCTTCCAGGACGATAGCGCTGTTGGTAGCTTTTGCCCTAGAGACAATAGCTTTGGAGATGCGATGATTGACCCACGCCTGAAAGCGCCTCTCCTTGCCAGACAGCCGTTGCAACAGTTCTCTGCATCTGCGCCGCGAACTGCGTGTGCCCTTACTGGCTTTGCGTTGAAGTACCGCCCTCAACCGGGAGTAGTGGTCTCGGATTCGGTTCAACTGCTGTCCATTCCAGTTATCCCCTTCCGATGTATGAGCAATATCCGTCCTTCCCAAATCCACGCCTAGCACTCTATCCGTGCGTTGCGGTGGGGATGGCTCCGCTTCCACACAGATTTGAATGGAGTAGGAACCGTCTTTGCGCTTGACCAGAGTGGCAGATTTGGGATTGGAGCCCGCCAGCCGTTCTCTCTGGTAGCGGCCAATCGCCAGCTCAAAGCGCTCCCGACCCTCCACCGTGGTCAGCGACACCGACCAGTCTTTCTCGCGAAACGAAAAGATACGAGCGTCGTAGGTAGCGAAGCCACCCTTGAACGCTTTGACGGGGCGGTTTTTCTGTTGGGCAACTTTACGGGCGCCGGCCAGCCGCCTGCAGACCTGCTGAGCCAAGTTACTGGATAAGCCGAACCGGGCACGGATTTCGCGGTAGCACAGAGACTGGAGCTTAACGGCGTTGGCGACTTTCTCGGGTGTGTTTTGGTTGACCCAGTTCAAGGCTTGGCCAAAAGCCTCCAAAGTCGCGTCCAATTTGGCGGCTTGCGACTGGGACACCTTGAGCTTGCAGGAGACGGTCAGGACTTGGGTCATGGTTCTATTGTGACTTCCGCATTCCTCCCGGCACTGACCCTACGGGTACAGTGCGGGGCTCCTGCGATTTCTAGCTGACAATGCAACCTGAAGTAGCCAAGGTTTTGGCCGAGCGGGGAGAGCGCTGGGTGCCCTGGATTCTCATGGGCTTGGGGGTGTGGATCCTGTTCAAAAATGAGACTTGGAGATGGCTTTTGTCTTAGACTCTGGCCGGGATTTGTTCGTGATAGCGGGACGGGATTCTTTCGAGTTCTAGTCGTTGTGTCGGTCTAGAGAGGGATCCCAGTCCAGATCTTCGTGGCGGTGCTCCCGTTCCCAGCGATGCACCCAGTCCCAAATGCGATAGTGCTGCTCGGCGGTGAGTTGCTTGGGATCCTGGGCCAAAGCGGCAGCCTCTTCCGGGGTGAGCAAAGCAGCCAAGCTGCCGATCTCCACCAAATAGCGGCGTTCTTCCGCAGTGGTGTGGGACTGATTGAGCCGTCGAATTAAACGACGTAAAGTGGCTACATCTTGACTCATAAGCCGATAGGAAAGAATCGACGAGCATCTAAGCTGGTAAGAACAGTTTAAGAGCAGAATCATCGAAATTATCAAAGTCATCAAAAGAAAGCAGGCCAAATTGCCCAGCCGATGCTCTTCTAATCCTCAAAGGATCCCAGAATGCGCACTTCCGGCTCCAAAAGCACCGACCATTGTTGATAGACCTTTTCCTGGGCCAAGCGAATCAAGCGGTAAATGTCCTTGGCACTCGCCTGATGGCAATTGAGGATGAAGTTGGCATGGCGCTCTGAAATTTGGGCCCCACCGATGCGGTACCCCTTCAAGCCGACCTGCTCGATGAGCCAGCCGGCAGGGTGAGACTCTGGGTTGCGAAAGACGCTGCCACAACTGGGCAAATGGTAGGGCTGAGAGCTTAGGCGTTGGTTGAGGTAGCGCTGGGTTTCCCACTGCACCTGGGACGGATCCCTGCTTGGGATCAACTGCAGCGTCGCTCCTGTCACCGTCCAGGGGGAGTCCTGTAGGCGAGAGCGGCGATAGCCAAATTGCAGATCGGCAGGTTCTAGGCGGCAGGGCTCTTGTTCCTCGTCCAAAATCTGCACTTCCACCAGCACATCCGCCATGGCGCGTCCGTGGGCACCCGCATTCATCACCACGGCTCCCCCCAGGGTGCCAGGGATCCCAATCGCCCACTCCAACCCACTCCAGCCTTGCCTGGCGGCGGCCCGCGACAGATTGACCAAAGGCTCTCCGGCAGCGGCCCAAATTCTCCCCCCTTCCAGCAGTTGGATCCCGCGCAGACGGCGGGTACCGATCACCAGCCCCTTCAACCCCGCATCGCTGATGAGCAGATTGCTGCCTGCCCCTAACAGCGTCGTGGGGATCCCTTCTGCTCGCGCCCAAGCCAAACACTGCTGCAGCTCCAGATGGCTACGGGGCTCACAATACCACTCCGCTTTGCCGCCCACGCGAAAGGTGGTCAGAGGAGCCAACGGGATCCCCGATTGAATTCGTCCAGATAGCAGAGCCGCCGGCCCGCGGGGGAGAAGCCTGTCTTCAGCGGTAAGACTTGCCGCCTCAGACTCACAGGAACCGTCCCGCTGAGGCACCACCGGAGCCGTCGTCATGATTCAATACCTCAGAAGCAGCTATCTTTTCAGCTGAAGTTTGGATTTTTGGCTTGCCCAGGCTGTTCCCTCACCTGAGCCGCATATGCCCGCATCGTAGCGATTATCTGCTGATTTAGGTCCCCTGCGCCCAAAAAAACGGCGAGATCTCCAGGCTGCAGGACGGACGGCAACACCTCCGGCAATCGCGGCAAAGACGACACATAGCGCACATGGGGATGGTGCTCCGCCACCGCCACGGCCAAGCGCAAGCTGTCGGAACCCTCAGGCGCCGGCTCTCCCGCTCCATACGTAGGCACGATCACCACCACGTCCGCCTCCCCAAAGCAGCGGGCAAAATCTTGGAACAGGGCAGCCAAGCGGCTGTGGCGATGGGGCTGAAATACCGCCACCACCCGCCGCTGCTGTAGCCGTGCTGCCTGCAGGGTGGCTCGAATCTCGCTGGGATGATGGGCATAGTCGTCGATAAAGGTGACTCCACCCACTTCCCCCTTGTGCTCAAAGCGGCGATGCGCCCCCCGAAATTGCGCCAAAGCTGAGGCAATCACCGCAAACTCCAAGCCCAACTGTCGCCCCACGGCAACCGCCGCCAGGGCATTGCTGAGGTTGTGGGATCCCAACACCTGTAGGCGAAGCTGTCCGAGCAGGGATCCCCTTTCCCAAATCTCAGCGCAGGTGAAACTGGCAGTGTAGAGGATCTGACGGGCTTGGTACTGGGCTTGGGGATGACCGGTCAGGCTGTAGCCCACATCCACCCTCAGGTGAGCCGCCACGTTGGGACAGTCCAGACAGGCCACCAGGGTTTGGCTTTGCTGCCCATACTGTTGAAAAGCCCGGATCACCTGCCCCAAATCGGCATAATGATCGGGGTGATCCAGCTCAATGTTGGTGATCACCCCAATCTTGGGATAGAGCCGCACCAGGGATCCATCCGACTCATCCACCTCGGCCACCCAATACTCCCCCTTGCCCAGACGGGCATTGCCATCCCAGGCATCCACTTCCCCGCCGATAATCAAGGTGGGATCCCAGCCCGCCGAGAGCAACACATAGCCGATCATGCTGCTGGTGGTGGTTTTGCCGTGGGTGCCGGCCACCCCAATGCCAGAGCGACGGTTAAACAGAGCCGCCAACAAGTCTGCCCGGTGCCAAACCGTCAATCCTTTGCCCAGGGCAGCAGCCAATTCCGGATTGGTGGGGCGAATGGCGCTGGAATAGACCACCTGGGGATCCCCGACCAACCCCTCCAAGCTGTGGCCCTGAAAGAAGCGCACCCCCAAAGCTTCCAGGCGGCGGGTACGGCCATTGGCGACAATGTCGGATCCGGAAACGCGAAACCCTTGTTTAGCCAGGATATAGGCCAGGGCCGACATCCCCACTCCACCAATGCCCACAAAGTGATAGGTGGAAAGCAAGGGATCTAGGGGATCCAAATGCAGGGGCGGAGGCTGAGACCGAACCGGCAACGGCGGGATGGGATCCCCTCCTCCAACTGTTTCCACCATCGCAACTCCACCCCACTCCTAAAACCGCCACACTCCAAAAAAAGGACTGCGTTCTGCTGACTACAAACAGGTTCGAACAGGCCACATCATATCAGGAATCCCCAGAGCTAGGTAGGCTGCGCCCCACCGGTTGCCGTGATCTGCCGGCACCTTGGGGAACCCACAGGGGGTGAAAATACGGTGAGCACAAGCAACACAGAATACAGCTGGACATTTTCATCCCAAAAACTTTACACTTATTTAAGAAAAAGAGGCGGCGTTTGTCGTCTGCAAAGCCACAGCGGGTAAAAGGCCATGAACCCACGAGCGCTTTGGTCGCTGGCAGGAGTCGGGCTGCTTGGTTGTGCCGGTCTGGCATGGCTGGGATTGAGCCAACAGGGAGCCACACAGTCGGTATCGGGAAGTGCAGAGGCAACGGTGGAAATGCGGCTGCCTCCGCAAGTTGGTGCTTTGGGTCGCCTGGAGCCGGAGGGGGAAGTGCTGCGCATTGCCGGTTCCCCCGGAGAACGGCTGGGAGAGCTGCTGGTGGCCGAGGGGGATCGCGTGGTGGCAGGCCAAGTGCTGGCCCGCTTGGAAAGCTACGCCGAGCGGTTGGCGGAGCGAGAGTACGCTGCCGCCCAACTTCAAGAGGCCCGCGCCCGGTTGCAGGCCGAGACCCGTTTCAGTCAGGCCCAAATCCAAGAGGCACGCACCCGCCTCAGCCGTCTGGACGAGCCGCAACAGATGCAAATCCGCTCCCAGGAAGCGGTGGTGGAACGTATCCGGGCAGAACTGGCCGATGCCGAGGCCAATCTGGCCCGCTTTCAGGAGCTCTGGCAGGAAGGAGCAATCTCGCAACAAGAGCTGGATCAACGCCGGCTGCTGGTGCGGCAACGACAGGAGGACTTGCGGGCTGCCGAGGCCACCCTGAGCCAACTGCGCCTGGCCCGTGAGCGGGATCTGCTCAATGCCCAAGCCCAAGTCCAAGCTGCCGAGGCGGGGCTGAGTTTGGCCCAAGCCCGAGTCCAACTGGGATCCCTGGCCCGCAATCTGGAACTGGCAGAAGCTCGCCTAGAGCGCACCCTCATCCGCGCTCCCCGTGCTGGACAGGTGCTCAAGATCCACACCCGCCCTGGAGAGGTCATCCCCGCCGGCGAGGGCATTCTCGAGCTGGGCAACACTGACCAAATGATGGTGGTGGCCGAGGTCTACGAAACAGACATCTTGCGGGTTCGGCCAGGCCAGCAGGCCACCATTAGCAACCGCGCTCTGCCAGAAACCCTGCAGGGCCGAGTGGAGCGGGTGGGCCTGCAGATTGGCAAGAAAGATGTGCTCAACACCGACCCAGCTGCCGATGTGGATGCCCGTGTGGTGGAAGTGTATATCCGCCTGGATCCGGAGAGCAGCGCCCGCGTGGCTGGCCTGACCAACCTGCAGGTGAATGTGGCCATTGATGTCGAGGGGTAAAGCGGGGGGATGTACAGCCTGTTCAGTGTGGCTTTTATCGCGCGCCGGATCCCGTTGGCCTGGCTGCAACTGACGCGGGAGAAGATCCGCCTGCTGGTGGCCCTGGCGGGCATCGCCTTTGCTTGCATCTTGATGTTCATGCAGTTGGGCTTCCAAGACAGTCTGCTGGAAAGTGCCATCCGCTTCCACGTGGCCCTGAAGGGAGAGATCTTCCTGGTCAGCCCCCAGTCCAACGCCCTGATTGCCATGAACACCTTCTCCCAGCGGCGACTCTATCAGGCTTTGGGCTTTGAGGGGGTGCGGGCCATCTCGCCTGTCTATGTGGGCTTTGCCCTCTGGAAAAACCCAGAGACCCGCCGTACCCGCAGCATTTTTGTGGTAGGAGTGGATCCCTCGGCTGATCTGTTGGACTTGCCGGAACTGACGCCGGACAAGCTGGAAGAGATCAAAAAGGCGGACGTGGTGCTGTTTGACCGCCGCTCCCGCAGCGAGTTTGGCCCCATCCCAGAGTGGTTTGAGTCCGGGCGAGAGGTGGTTACTGAGGTGGGAAACCGCCGCGTCCAGGTGGGGGGCCTGTTTGAGATGGGGGCCACCTTTGGAGCCGACGGCACCATCCTCACCAGCGACCTCAATTTCCTGCGCATTTTTCCGCAGCGGGGGCGCGGCCTAGTGGATATCGGCGTGGTGCAGCTTCAGCCGGGTGTGGATCCGGATCCCTTGGTGCGGCAGATGCGGGCTTTGCTGCCGGAAGATGTGCGGGTGCTCTCACGGGCGGAGTTTATCGATATGGAGCAAACCTACTGGGAAGAGGGCACAGCCATCGGCTTTATTTTCGGCCTGGGGGTGGGCATGGGCTTTATTGTCGGCATTGTGATTGTCTATCAAATTCTCTACACCGATGTGTCGGATCACCTGGCAGAATATGCCACTCTCAAAGCCATGGGCTATACCGATACCTACCTGCTGGGGGTGGTATTTCAGGAGGCGCTCCTGCTGGCCGGCTTGGGGTACATTCCTGCCTTTGCCCTGTCGGTTTTGCTCTACGATTTGACGGCAAATGCCACGTTGCTGCCTATTGCCATGACCTTCAACCGGGCAGTGCTGGTGCTGGGGCTGGCGGTGAGCATGTGCTTCATCTCAGGAGCGATTGCCGTGCGACGGCTGCGGGCAGCGGATCCCGCCGACATTTTCTAGAGTTTTGGCTGTGGGTGAAGCGCTAGGGTGTTGAGCAATAGTCTGTCAAAGGGGATCGGATGGATGGTGAAGGGTTTGAGCTAGGCTGTCTAAAAACTTCTGGGATCCTCATCAACGCTCTCCGGCCAAAGGTTTCTAAATGGTCTCATCTCAACGCTCCAAATGACGGCCTAAGTGGTCAATGAGTTGTCAACGCAAAGTTTTGAGATTTTGAGTTTCCTATGCTGACTCCTCTTCTCGATCAAGCTGCCCTTGCTTCTGCCCAGAATGCCGTTGAGCCAGTGGTGAAAGCCGAAGGTGTAAACCACTATTTCGGCGAGGGATCCCTGCGCAAGCAGATTCTCTTCGACATTAGCTTTGCCCTGCAGCCAGGGGAGATCGTGCTGCTGACTGGCCCTTCCGGCTCCGGCAAAACCACCCTGCTGACGCTGCTGGGGGCCTTGCGCTCGGTGCAGGAGGGCAGCTTGCGGGTGTTGGGACAGGAGCTGCGGGGAGCTCAGCCCAGTACTCTCATTCAAATCCGCCGCCAGGTCGGGTACATTTTCCAGGCCCATAACCTGCTGCGATCCCTGACGGCAGCCCAAAACGTGCGCATGGCCCTGGAGCTGCACAACGGCCTCTCTCCTCAGGAAGCCCAGCAGCGAGCGGAAGCAATGCTGGCGGCGGTGGGCCTGGGGGATCGCGTCCACTACTACCCGGAACAGCTTTCCGGCGGACAAAAGCAGCGGGTGGCCATTGCCCGCGCCTTGGTTAGCCATCCCAAGCTGGTGCTGGCGGACGAGCCCACGGCAGCCCTAGATAGTAAGTCGGGCCGCGAGGTGGTGACCCTGATGGAGAAGCTGGCGCGGGAGCAGGGCTGCACCATCCTCATGGTGACCCACGACAACCGCATCCTGGACATCGCGGATCGGGTGCTGCACATGGAGGATGGCCGGCTGGAGAGCCAAGGGGTTGCCTAGCTTTGCCCAGAGCAGGCGTGGCGGCGGTACCAGTCGATGGTGCGCTGCAGCCCTTCCCGCAAGCCGACTTTGGCCACAAAACCCATCCTCTCTCGGGCCTTGGAGACATCCAGACAGCGGCGGGGTTGGCCGTTGGGCTTGTCCGTTTGCCAGCGGATCTCTCCCCGGAACTCCATCAGCTCGCAGATGAGGGCAATCAGATCCCGGATGGAGATCTCTTCACCGGTGCCCAGGTTCAAGGGATCCGCCCTGTCGTAAAGCTGGGTGGCCATGACAATGCCGCGGGCCGCATCTTCAGCGTAGAAAAACTCGCGGGTGGGGCTGCCATCCCCCCACACTTCGACGTAGTTTTGGCCCCGTTGCTGCGCTTCGTGCACTTTGCGGATCAAGGCTGGGATGACGTGGGAGCTTTCGGGGTCGAAGTTGTCCATGGGGCCGTAGAGGTTCACCGGCAGGAGGTAGATGCCGTTGAAGCCGTACTGCTGCCGGTAGGCCTGCAGCTGCACCAGCAGGGCTTTCTTGGCGATGCCGTAGGGGGCGTTGGTCTCCTCTGGGTAGCCGTTCCAGAGATCCTCTTCCTTGAAGGGAACGGGGGTGAACTTGGGATAGGCGCAGATGGTGCCCACGCAGACAAACTTCTCCACCCCGGCCAGGTAGGCGGCGTGGATGAGCTGGGATCCCATGATGAGGTTGTCGTAGAAGAGTTCTGCCGGCTTGGCTTGGTTGAGGCCGATGCCACCCACGTGGGCGGCCAAATGGATGACGATATCTTGCCCTTGCACCACCTCTTGGCAGACTTCCCAACGGCGCAGATCCTGGGTGCGGGAGCGCGGGATGCGCACCTGCTCCGGCTTTACCCCCAGCACCTGCAACTGTTGCAGCACATGTTTGCCCAAAAAGCCGCTGCCCCCTGTGAGCAAAATGCGCTTCTGGCTGAGATCGACGGAGCTGGGCAAGCTGTTGGGCATAGATCCGACGCAGAGAACTTCCGGCTTTCATTATGCTGCAGACGGGATAGCCGTATTCCAGACTTGTTGGCGATGGTCATCGAGAATAGGCAAGGCATCAACTCCAAACCTGGGCAAACCGCGCCGGCGACAGAGCAGGGATCCATTCATCCGCTTGTCCATAGGCTTGTTGGGCGAAGCGACGGGCCAAAGCGGGCAGGATGGGCAGGGGATTGCTGAAGCCGGAAAACAGTTGTAAGCCTTCCCAGCCGGGCAGGGATCCCACCAGAGGCTGGTGATCGGCGCTGAAGGCCACCAAGCAGTGATACCACCGTCCAGGCAGGTGGGCCAACTTGGGCAGGTAGCGACCGGCTTGTGCCCGGATCTGGGCTTCGCTGGCGGCTGCATCCACCTCGGCATGGGGATCCGTCAATACCCGGCTGATCTGGCCCATGCGAATGCTGCCATCTACAAATTGCAGGATCCCGGCATCCAGAATCGGCGGGCAAAGCTCGTGCCCTGGCTCGTCCCAAAGGGGATCCCGATCGGGATGGGCGGCTTGTCGTTCCAGTTCCAAGCGTTGCACGGGCACGCTCATCACCAACGCTTTCAATTGCAAATCCGAGGGCTCCAGCTCCAGGGATTCGGCATGGGTGTAGTAGATGGGCACCCGGATTCCCGCTTGGCGCAACAGAGCCCGTGTCCAGCCGCCGGCGCACACCACCACCTGGCCTGCTCCGTAGCAGTCGGCTCCGGACTCTACGCCCGTGATGCGCGCTCCCTGCCGCCGCAGGGCCGTTGCTGTTGCGATCAAGAGGGATCCCCCCAATCGTTGAAAGGCTTTTTGAAAGGCCAGCGCCGTCAACAAGGGGTTGATGTGGCCATGCCGAGCCCAGAGGACTACTTCCAGAGCGGCCGGATCCAACAGCGGCTCCAGCTCGCAGGCTGCCGCCACCGAAATCCGCCGGGGTGGGATGCGACAGTCGGCCAGATCCGCCTCAACGGCCTCTGCATCGTAGCCGGGGGCAATGGGCATGAGCAGGTCCAGCTCACGAAATTGAATGTCTGCCTCCAACTCCTCTGACAGGGTGCGGTAGCGTTGGATCCCTTCTTCCCCCAAAGCTTTGAGCATCGGCGTTTTGCCCGCCCAATGGGCCAAGCCCCCGTAGCTGTAGCGGGTTGCCCCCTTCAGCACCGCTTCTTTCTCCACGAGGAGAACGGATCCCCCCTGGCGGGCCAGTTCATAGCTTAGGGCTGCCCCGGTAATCCCACCGCCGATCAGAATCCAGTCGTAGTTGGCCATCACTTCCCTCTTTGCCCTGAACCTCATCTTGCGGCAAAGAGGCTCAGTTTGGGGTAGCGAGCGCAGCAGAACTCGGATCCGCACTGGTGGCGGTACTGGCTGAAGCGGAACTCACAAAGGGCTTCCTTGAGTCCAGATTGAGAGTCCCCTTGGGTCCAGAGTCAACATAAAAGGCGGGTTAGTGGCATCGGCCATCTGCAAATGAACCTGTGGCGGCATCTGGCCCAGACTTTATCGCTGCACACTTCCCCAACAGGCAAACCCAGACAGACATAGTATCAACAGAAATAGGCAGGGATCGCCGGGATCTCTGCCCATCTCAAGCCCGAAATTGGATCTCTTCTCGGCTTTCCTCAAGCCTCTTCAAGACTCCTGCGCCAGGCGAGCGTAAAACAAGCCTTGAACGCGAACAGTGTGGGGTTCCATCGCCCCTTGCTCGGTGCTGGAAGGCTGAATGCTAACAAAGGATCCCGCCATCTCCCCGGTGCTGGGATCCACGCGAGCGATCCGCAGGGACATTTTCCCCTGGGAAACCTCGTCCACCTTGCGGTTGGTGGCAAAATCATCTTTGGCAGCCTGTAGACCTACCGCAGTGTCGTAGCCGGTGTTGGATCCCCGCCCGCGCGGGTCGAGGAAGGTGCTGCTGTGATAGCCGGGCACCAAGAACTCCCCTTCAAAATCCGTCGAAGGGTCAATGGCGGAGCCCTGGGCAGTGGCGACCAAGTCTTTCACGCTAAACAGAAACGGCACCAGCTCGCGGCGGGGCATTTGGCCGGTGGTCGGCTGAAAGGTGATCCCATCCACCACTTTGAGCTCCAGCGCACCGTCTTTGGGAGTCACCTCAGCTTTAATCGGCCCCAGAGTGGCCGCTGAGATCATGATGTTTTTGGCCTTGATGAACTCTTTCTCGCCGTTCCGCTTTTCCTCTTCCACCTCAATTTGCACCGGCTGGAAGCAGACATCCGTCAGCTTCAGGGATCCCCCCCTAGGCACTTCGATACGGCCCCGGGCGTTGTCCGAGACCGAAGGGCAAATGGCGGCCTTGCCGGTGTTGCGGATCTGGTCATAGGTCAGCGGCGCCTTGGCAGCCTTAGCCGGAACAGCAAAGACGCTCAAACAAAGCGCCAACAGGATGGCGAGCAGTGGACGGTACCGCATAATCAACCTCGAAAAACCTTTTTTGAATCTGAACGCTGCTGGGGGAAATAAGCCCGAATGCCCCCATTGTACGCAATCGTGATCCCCCTCAGCTAGAAATCGCAGGAGCCCCGCACTGTACCCGTAGGGTCAGTGCCGGGAGGAATGCGGAAGTTACGATAGAACCATGACCCAAGTCCTGACCGTTTCCTGCAAGCTCAAGGTGTCCCAGTCGCAAGCCGCAAAGTTGGATGCGACAATGGATGCCTTTGTGCAGGCGTTGAACTGGGTCAACCAAAACACACCAGAAAAAGTAGTCAACGCAGTCAAACTCCAGTCCCTTTGCTATTACCAGATTCGCGCTCGGTTTGGCTTGTCCAGTAATCTGGCCCAGCAGGTCTGCAGACGGCTGGCCGGTGCCCGTAAAGTTGCCCGACAGAAAAACCGTCCCGTCAAAGCGTTCAAAGGAGGCTTCGCTACCTACGACGCTCGTATCTTTTCGTTTCGCGAGAAAGACTGGACGGTGTCGCTGACCACGGTGGAGGGTCGGGAGCGCTTTGAGCTGGCGATTGGCCGCTACCAGAGAGAACGGCTGGCGGGCTCCAATCCCAAATCTGCCACTCTGGTCAAGCGCAAAGACGGTTCCTACTCCATTCAAATCTGTGTGGAAGCGGAGCCATCCCCACCGCAACGCACGGATAGAGTGCTGGGGGTGGATTTGGGAAGGACAGATATTGCCCATACGTCAGAGGGTGATAACTGGAATGGACAGCAGTTGAACCGAATCCGAGACCACTACTCCAAGCTGAGGGCGGCACTCCAACGCAAAGCCAGTAAGGGCACCCGCAGTTCGCGGCGCAGATGCAGAGAACTGTTGCAACGGCTGTCTGGCAAGGAGAGGCGCTTTCAGGCGTGGGTCAATCATCGCATCTCCAAAGCTATTGTCTCTAGGGCAAAGGCGACAAACAGCGCTATTGCTCTGGAAGACTTGACAGGGATCCGGGAAAGGGTCAATCAACAGCCGCGCAGCAAAGCCGAGCGGCGCAGGGCCAACAGTTGGGCGTTCTACCAGCTACGCCAGTTTCTGGAATACAAGGCGAGGGCTGCAGGGGTTTCTCTGATTCTTGTGCCGCCCGCCTACACGTCGCAGACCTGTCACAAGTGTTTACACATCCATCCCGATCCTGCGCAATCCTACCGCAGTGGAAAGAAGTTTAAGTGTGGGCACTGTGGATGGGAAGGGGATGCGGATTTGAATGGTGCGAATGTGATTGCGCTTTTGGGGGCTGCCGTAAACCAGCCTAGAGGTTCGGGCCTGTTTTGTTCTCTGGTAGAGCAGAGCAGGCTCAGGGCTACTGAAAGCCCGCTCCGTACCGCTTTAGCGGTCGGAGTCGGGTAGTTTACAGGAAGTGCCTCAAAATTAGCCACCCACCAACAGGGATCCCAGCCAGCGTTCCCGAATCTGGGTGATCAACTCGCGGATAGGCTGTTGGTTGACACGGTAGCTGATGGGATGGGCAATCAGGCGAGCTGTACTCTCGAATAGGCAGTCTCGCTCAATCAGGCCGTTTTCCCTCAGGGTGCGCCCTGTGGCTACCAAGTCGACGATGGCATCGGCCATGCCGGTGAGGGGGGCCAACTCCACCGAACCATAGAGAGAGATAAGCTCCACCGGCAAATCCAGGCGGTCAAAATACTCCCGGGCGCAGCCGACAAACTTAGAAGCCACGCGGGCATGAGCAGGCAACTGAGCTGCCGAGTGGTAGGGGCTATCTTGGGGAAGGGCCACCGACATGCGACAGTGGCCAAATTGGAGATCCAACAGGTGGGCCACCCGCGCTTCGGTGCCGGCATAGCGCTCCCGCAAGACGTCGTAGCCGACAATGCCCAACTGCGCCTGCCCGTACTCCACGTACACCGGCACATCGTGAGTGCGCACCAGCAGCGCTTCGTAGCGTTGTCCGTTCAGCCGGGTGGGGGATTCAATCCGCAGCAGGCGATTGCCGGGATCCAAAAAACGGCTGAAATCGATCCCCACCTGCTGCAGGCATTGAATGGCCTCAGGCAGCAAGGTCCCCTTGGCCAGGGCAATCGTGATGGGTGGGCTGTCGGGACGGCCATCCAGCATCTTTTTCAGGATCTACTACATTTGTCTGATACATCCGTCTGAATCTTGGGCCAGGAGCAATCAATGTAAGAATGCTGGGATCCCCGTCTGCCGGGTGGAACTCTCAGGAGAGACGGGGCAAAACGAGGGGCTCAGGGGAAACCCTTGGCGAAATGCCCAGAAGAGCAAGCCCCCTTGATTGTAGGGGATCGGAATCCCAGCAGCGATTCCCCAGCCTCTTGAAAGCCCCGCCGGTTCTCTGGAATGCCGATCCTGGGATGATAAAGTCAGAGCACGGTTAGCCCGGAGGAGTGACGACGGCATGAAAGCCATGATCCTGGCAGCAGGCAAAGGCACGCGGGTACGGCCCATCACCTACATGATGCCGAAGCCGATGATCCCCATTTTGCACAAGCCTGTCATGGAATTTTTGGTGGAGCTGCTGCGGGAACACGGCTTCGACCAGATCATGGTCAACACCAGCCACTTGGCCCACCAAATCGAAGACTACTTTCGAGATGGGCAGCAATGGGGGGTTCACATCGGCTTTTCTTTCGAAGGCCATTTTGAGAACGGCCAGCCGGTGGCCGAACCTCTGGGCTCCGCTGGCGGTATGCGCAAGATCCAGGATTTCTCCGGATTTTTCGACAGTACCTTTGTGGTGCTCTGTGGGGATGCCCTGATCGACCTGAACCTCACGCAGATCGTCAACTTCCACAAATCCAAGGGAGCGCTGGCCACTGTGGTCCTGCGGCAGGTGGATCCCAGCCAGGTCTCCAGCTACGGAGTGGTGGTAACCGATGAGACGGGTCGCATCACTGCCTTCCAAGAAAAGCCCAGGCGGGAAGAGGCCCTCGGCCACACCATCAACACCGGCATCTACGTTTTCGAGCCGGAAGTGTTCGACTACATTCCCCCCGGCTGCCCCTACGACATCGGCAGCGATCTCTTCCCGGCCTTGGTGAAAGCGGGCGCTCCCTTTTATGGGATCACGGCTGACTTTCAGTGGGTGGACATTGGCCGCACCCACGACTACTGGCTGGCGGTGCAAAAAGTGCTGCGCGGCGAGATCAAGGGAGTCAAGGTGCCTGGGATCCAGATTCAACCCGGCGTATGGACGGGGATCAACATCCGCGCCAACTGGGATCGCATCCACATCGAGCCACCGGTCTACATCGGGGCCAGCAGCTATTTGGCGGACGGGGTCAAACTCATCGGCCCCACGGCAATTGGCTACGGATGTGTGTTGAATGAAGGGTGTACGCTGGATGGCAGCTTGATTTTTAACTACACCCAGATTGCGGCAGGCGTGACCCTACGCCACCAGATGGTGATGGGTCGCTACTGCATTTCCTCGGATGGCAATGCCATCGACACCGAAGAGTCCAACCTCACGTGGCTGATCGGAGATGCCCGCAGCAATGCCAACGGCAAATCCCCATAGCGCCCTCTACCTCTACGGGATCGTCGCTGCCCCTGGCCCGCGTCATCTGAGTGTGGTGGGGCTGGACAAGCAGCCGGTGCAGGTTCATGGGCTGGGATCCCTGGCCTTCTTGTACTCCCAGGCTCGACAGGAGCGCTACCTGGCCAGCCGGGCCAACTTGCTCGCCCATGAGGCCGTGCTGGAAAAAGTGATGAACGAGGGACACCGGGCTCTGCTGCCTCTGCAATTTGGCCTGGTGGTGAGCGGCTGGGAGCAGGTGGAACGGGACTTGGTGCAGCCCCGCTTGGCGGATCTGCTGGCTCTGCTGGAGCGCCTAGAGGGCAAGCGGGAGGTGGGAGTAAAGGTCTTCTGGGATCCCGAGCAGGAGCTCAAGCTGGGGCTAGAGGAAAACCCTGCCCTCAAAGCTCGGCGAGACGAAATGGCCGGCGCTCCTCTGGGGCTGGACGCGGTAGTCGAGATCGGACGGGCTCTGGAGCAGCTCTTAGAGCAGCGACGTCAGCGCATTGCCCAGACCTTTACAGCAGCCCTCAGCCCCTTGGCCAGCGACCGCGTAGAAGGAGATCTGCTCACCGAAAACATGGCCTACAACGGCTCGTTTTTGATCAATTGGGAAGATGAGCCGGTTTTTGCCCAAAAAGTAGAGGAGCTAGACCAGACCTTCCAGGGGCGGCTGCGCATTCGCTACAACAACTTCACCGCTCCCTACAATTTCGTCAAACTTTGACACACTCAGCTGTATTGGGTCACTTCTCTACAAAAGACAAGAGGAGACCGCTCGGCTGAATGGTCGAAGGCAGGGATCCTTTTGGAAATCTGCTCAGGTATTGTGGGGATGGGCGCTGCAGTCTGTAAGCCGAGGGAGACGGTATGGGGTTGCTTATTTTTATCTTGTTTTTAGCTCTGGCTGCCGGGATCTTGGCTCTAGCCCTTTACCACGAAAAGAAACGTCGAGAAGCTCTGGAGCGGGTAGCTGCACAGCTAGGAATGCGCTTTTCTGCCCAGTTGCCTGAAGAGATTCGATCTCGCTTGTTGCAAGCAGGCTTTGGACTGTTTGAACGAAGCCATGGGCGGCGTTTCTATAATTCGATGTCCAAGCGGCTGATCGATGGCACTGAGATTACCGTTTTTGATTACCAATACACCCGCGGCAGTGGCAAGAGTTCCAGCACTTATCGCCAGTCCGTCTTCTACGCCTATCACGAGGATCTTCATCTGCCGCGTTTTCGGCTGCACCCCGAAAATGCCTTTTTCCATGGCATCGCCAAAGCTTTTGGCATGCAAGATATCAATTTCGAGAGCCACCCTAAGTTCTCCCGGAGCTATCTCTTGCGAGGAGAGAATGAAGCCCAAGTTCGGCTGCGGTTCCATCCTGGCGTCCTTGGTTTTTGGGAGCAGCATCCCAACTATTGTGCCGAAGGGGCCGGCGCCCACCTCATTCTCTGGCAGGATGACCGACAGGTGAATCCCGAAGGGATGGCAGAATGGATGCGCTTGGGGGAAGAGTTGACTCAACGGCTGCGGCGTATGTAGTAGCAGAGCCTACGGCCCCCCGCCGCAAGCAGCTAACCTCAGCCTAAACCTCAACCGCAGAGGGTGGCCTCTCTACTGGGTGCTGATCTACTGGGCGCTGAGAGCGGCCAACAAATCATCCGCCAACAACACCGCCGTATAGACCAAAGCCTGTCGTTGCTCAGGAGACAAATCGCCAACAGGAGTCTGGGGATTGCTCACGATACCCTGCAGTACTCTGCTGGCTATGTATTCCCGCTTGGAAACCCCTGGGCTGGAGATGGTGGGGTTGTCGAGAGAGAACTTCTGATGGTGCTCGAAGGGGAAGGCGTATTCGGGGGCAACCGGCATCGCTCGACTCCAGATGGATCTCTACACTCTGCTTTGCCTATTTTCCCATCCTCTCTCGCTGGGGATTTTAAAAAAGCGGTGCCTCAAAAAAGACATAACGGGTTATCGTAATCAGAGAGATCCCTATGTGGGGGAAGGATCTGGGCTGCTCTCCCTTGGGAACAGTGGACATGCATTTGAGGGATTCTTTTCGACGCACCAAAATTGTTGCCACCATCGGCCCTGCCAGCTCAAATCCAGCCATTCTCAGGGAGATGATCCTGCAAGGGGCAACCACCCTTCGCCTGAACTTCTCCCATGGGGATCATGAGCTACACCGCCGCAGCATTCGCCTGATCCGCCAAACCGCGATGGATCTGGGCATCCAGGTCGCCATTTTGCAAGACCTGCAGGGGCCCAAAATCCGCCTGGGCAAGTTCGCCGAAGGCTCGATCACCCTCAAGGCAGGGGATCCCTTTGTGTTGACCAGCAAACCTGTCTTGGGATCCCAAGAGCGCAGCTGGGTCACCTACGACAAGCTGGCCCAAGAAGTGCCCGAAGGAGCGACGATCCTCATCGACGACGGTCGAGTGGAGATGCGGGTGGAAGCCGTGGATCCGGAAGCGGGCGAACTCTTCTGCCGCACCATTGTCGGGGGTACCCTCTCCAACAACAAAGGGGTCAATTTCCCCGGTGTGCGCCTGAGCATCCGCGCCGTGACTCCAAAAGACAAAGAAGATCTCTACTTCGGCCTCAACCAAGGGGTGGATTGGGTGGCCCTCAGCTTTGTGCGGGATCCCTCTGATGTGCTGGAGCTGCGGGAGCTCATTGCCTCAGCCAAACGGCCTTCTTCCGGCTCAGCCGACAAGCGGGTACCCATCATCGTCAAGATCGAGAAACACGAGGCCATTGAACAGCTGCCCCAGATTTTGGCCCTCAGCGACGGTGTGATGGTGGCGCGGGGAGATCTGGGGGTAGAGCTGCCTGCGGAAGAGGTGCCGATCCTGCAGAAGCGGGTGATCGCCCTGGCCAACTCCCTGGGGATCCCGGTGATTACGGCCACCCAAATGCTGGACAGCATGGTGCACAGCCCCCGACCCACCCGTGCCGAGATCTCCGATGTGGCCAACGCCATTTTGGATGGCACCGATGCCGTTATGCTCTCCAACGAGACGGCTGTGGGCAAATACCCTGTCGAGGCCGTTGCCACCATGGCCCGCATTGCCGTGCGCACCGAGCGCGATTACTTTGACCTGACCTCCGCCGACCGACGACAACGCCTTCGCACCCTTGCCATGCAGGAGCTGAGCCAAAACAACGGCAACAGTCCTGCCGGGATGCGGCCCAAAACCCTGATCACCGACTCGATTAGCCGCGCCGTGGGGGAGATCGCCCAGGAGTTGGATGCCGTAGCCGTGATGACCCTGACCAAAACGGGGGCTACCGCTCGCAATGTCTCCAAGTTTCGTCCCCGCACTCCCATCCTGGCCGTAACCCCCCATGTGGAGGTGGCACGGCGGCTGCAGTTGGTTTGGGGGGTACATCCGCTGTTGGTTATGGATTTGGCCACCACCCGCCAGACCTTTCAAGCGGCCATCAGCTTGGCTCAGGAAGATGGCTTGCTCAAGGATGGCGACTTGGTGGTGCTCAGTGCAGGAACCCTGCCAGGCGTTGCGGGATCCACCGATCTGATCAAGGTGGATGTGGTGAAAGCGGTGGTGGCTCAAGGCAAAGGGTTTGGCAAAGGCATTGTCAGCGGCCCGGCCCGCATCTTGAGATCCAGCCTCGATGCCAGCAAAATCACCGCCGGAGACATTTTGGTTGCCCAATCCACCGACGCCAACTATGTGGAGGCCATCAAACAGGCAGCCGGGGTGATTACCGAGGAAGAGGGAGCTTCCTCTCATGCGGCGGTCATTGGCCTGCGGCTGGGGGTGCCGGTGCTGGTGGGGGTCAAGGATGCTACCCGCTTAATCCGGGATGGATCTATCGTCACTCTGAACCCAGAAAAAGGCATAGTGACCGCAGGAGCCGATGGCTTGGGCTTTTAAGCGGGCCTTAAGGTTGCCTGCAATACAAACTTGTATCTCTTGCTACGAAACGAGACCAAGTTCTATGATGTGGGTAGCGAGGCAAGATTTTCCCGACCCCTCGGTGCGTCCCATCCATTCCACGTGTAGGTTAAGCTATGCCCACTTTACAAGCCACCCACTATGCGGTTGAGGCCATCCAGGAGGAAGCTCGTCGCCTCATTCAGCAGGGGGTCTTACGCCGCTCTGCAGCCATTGCCCACCTGCAACCCTTTTTCCCGCAGCGGGAGTGGCAGGCGATTGCCCAAGAGCTGGAGCTGCAAGACTACTGCCCCTCGGATCCCCTCTGCGATTTGATCGGCAACTGCGAGGAGTGGAGCGAAGACTAAGCCTCGATCTGCCGAGGATGGCAAGCGGTCGGCGTTGGCAGACAGCCAATGCCTCTTTTTATTCCAGCCGTTTTTTCCTCCTCTAATCTGTCGGCGGCTAAGCTGGATGAACTATAGTCAGTAATCAAACATCCCTTTTCGCCGGGTTCGCATGGGTCAGACGGCTGTCATTGCCACCTCAGATGGAGGTCTCGACCTGAATAGCCTCGGTTTTGAGGTGCCAGGGTGGCTGCGTGCTCTGCTTTCCGGTGCCGAGGATCCCGGCGATGGGTTGCGGCCCTACACGGCTGAAGAAGCCAATCTGCTGCGCCGTGCCTTTGAGTTTTCTTACTGTTTGCATCAGGGCCAAAAACGCAAATCAGGGGATCCCTACATTGCCCATCCGGTAGCCGTGGCCACTCTCCTGCGGGAGCTGGGGGGGGATGCGGTGACAGTGGCAGCGGGCCTTTTGCACGATGTTATTGAGGATACAGAAGTTACCCCAGAAGCCCTGGAAGCTGAATTCGGCTCTGAAGTTCGCCTACTGGTAGAGGGGGTTACCAAACTCTCCAAGTTCAATTTCTCCAGCAAAACCGAGCAGCAAGCGGAAAATTTCCGCCGCATGTTCGTGGCCATGGCCAAAGACATTCGAGTCATCGTGGTCAAGCTGGCGGATCGCTTACACAACATGCGCACGCTGCAGTATCTCTCCCCCAGTAAGCAACGGCAAATTGCAGCCGAAACAATGGAAATTTTCGCCCCTTTGGCCAACCGGCTGGGGATCTGGCATTTCAAATGGGAACTGGAAGACTTGGCTTTTAAGTATCTGGACTACGAGGCTTACCGGAAGATTCAGGAATTGGTCAACGCCAAGCGCGCCGAGCGAGAGGCCGAGATCCAAGCTTTTATCGAAGAGCTGCGGCAGAACCTTCTTCAAGCGGGACTGGAACGCTTTGAGATCAGCGGACGGCCCAAACATTTGTACAGCATCTATCGCAAGATGCAGCAGCAGCACAAAGAATTTCACGAGATTTACGATCTCTCGGCAGTGCGGGTGATCGTGCATACCAACAGCGAGTGCTATCGGGTGCTGGCAGTCGTTCACAACTGCTTTCGCCCCATCCCTGGGCGTTTCAAAGACTACATTGGTCTGCCCAAGGCCAATCGTTACCAATCTTTGCATACGGCGGTGATTGGCCCGCAGGGAAGACCGGTGGAGGTGCAGATCCGCACCGAAGAGATGCACCGCGTGGCTGAGTACGGGATCGCCGCCCACTGGAAGTACAAGGAGGCCGGCAGCACCACTGTCAAGCCCGACGAGGAGCGCTTCACCTGGCTGCGGCAGCTCTTGGAGTGGCAAAACGACCTCAAAGACGACAAAGAGTATCTGGACACCCTTCGCGAGAATCTGTTTGAGAGCGAGGTTTACGTTTTCACGCCCAAGGGGGACTTGCTGGCCCTGCCCCAGGGATCCTGTCCGGTGGACTTCGCCTATCGCATCCACTCCGAAGTTGGGGATCACTGTGCGGGGGCGCGGGTGAACAACAAGATCGTGCCCCTGGATACCCGCCTGCGCAACGGCGACATCGTGCAGATCATTACCCACAAGAATGCCCATCCCAGCCTGGACTGGATCAATTTCGTTGCCACCAGCTCTGCCCGCAATCGCATTCGCCAATGGTTTAAGCGCTCAAATCGTGAGCAAAACATCGCGCGGGGCCGGCATTTGCTGGAGCGGGAGCTGGGCAAAACGGGCTTTGATGCCCTGCTCAAATCAGAGCGGATGCAGAAGGTAGCCGAAAAGCTCAACTACGCCAGTGTAGAGGATTTGTTAGCCGCTCTGGGTTATGGTGAGACAACCCCCACGCTGGTGATCCATCGGCTGCAGGAGGTCAGCAGGCCGGCAGTATCTGCTCCCACAGAGGAGGAATCGCTTGAGGGATCCAAGCTGTTGTTGCCGCGGGCTTCTGTGGCTTCCAGTTCCGTCAAATCCCAATCTCCCATTCTGGGGGTGGAGGGTCTGAAACACCAGTTGGCCAAGTGTTGTAACCCGCTGCCGGGGGATCCGATTTTGGGCGTAGTCACCCGCTTTAAGGGTATTAGTATCCACCATCAGGACTGTCCACGGGTGGCCCAGGTTTCGGGGGAACGCCTGGTGCCAGTACGCTGGAACGAAGAGCAACTGCGGCAGAGCACCCAGATCTACCCGGTAGAACTGCATCTGGAGGTTATCGACCGCGTCGGGGTGCTGCGGGACATCCTTTCCCGCCTATCGGATCAAGGTATCAATGTTCGCAATGCCAAGGTACAAACTTTTGCCAACCGCACCGCCCTGATCGATCTCTGTATCGATGTACGTGATAAAAAACAGCTCACCCAGGTTCAAAGTCAACTGCGCCAGCTTTCTGACGTGCTCGTGCTGCGCTCCCGCCATCACCAAAACGGATCCCGTTGACCTACGCCTGGCCCTTCGCGGGTACGGACTCTAGACCGCATCCCTATTGCGACTCGCTCCTGCAGCAGCCCAATTTTGGGTCAGGCGCTGTCCCATCCTCATCCTGACCTCCTTTGCCGCTTCTGGTGCGCAGAGCGCTTTCCCGCTCCTCTGGGGTCTTGCCAAGAATCCCGTGTCAGCTCACAGGTGGCCAGGCAAGGCCAACAAGCCCAGAGCAATATCCCAGGCTTTCTTCGACAGCCTGTGGAAAACCTGTGGAAATCCAGCGAAGCCCGCCCCAGCTCCGGTGGAATCCCCAGCCATATCTAGGGGGAAGGATTCACTACCTTAGGGGATCTCACACTGACTGTGCGTTAATTTTTATGAATTTGTCAGAAAACCATAACATTAGCCTGTGGAAAACCTGTGGAAAAACCTGGAAAATCTGTGGAAAACCTGTGGAAAAACCCCCCAAGTTATTAACAGGTATAAATACTCTGTGGAAAAGTGGCCAAGTTATCCACAGTTTTTCCACAGGTGGGGAATAAGCTCAAAAGCTCATGGCGCAAGGTGTTGACGATCACTTTCCACAGTTTCCACAGCCCCTACTACTACTAGATCAAAAAATTAAATTAGGCAGGGATCGAAATTTCAGATCTGTCCTACGCGCGAGGCAAATTTTCCAAAACTCGACCGCAAGGGGAGGGATCCAACCGGGGCAGTCGGTGTAGGATGTGCATGTTCAGCCCTCAAGTGCCCCTGATGGTGCAAGCTCAGCGTCCTGTGGATCGAGAATCGGAAACCGAGTCGTTCGCGCCGGTGTTGCGCAGCAGCAAGACTGCAGCTCCCTATCGTGGGGAGAGCCGCTTTAACGAAGCTGTTGACGCGCCGCTGGAGGGTTTTAGCTTCACCTGCGAGCAAGCCGATCTCAGCCACCACCTCACTTCCGTTGGACGGGCTGTGGCCAGCCGCCCCGCCCTGCCCGTTTTGGCCAATGTGTTGGTGGAGGCCGACGCGGAAACTCAGCGGGTTGCTTTGACCGCCTTTGACTTGAACTTGTGCATTCGCAGCGAGTTCGAGGCTCAGGTCAGGGGATCCGGTCGCACCACCCTGCCGGCCAAGCTGCTCAGCGACATCGTCAGCCGCCTGCCCAGCGGCCCAGTGACTCTTGACGCGAGCAGCCAAGCCCAGGAGAGTGCCCCTGTGATTCTCATGTCGGCAGCCGGCCAGTACCAAGTGCGCAGCCTGTCGGCTGAAGAGTACCCCACCCTACCGGAAATACTGCTCCGCACCGCCGACGCAGATGGCGATTTTGTGGGGGAGGAAAGCCCAACAGCTCAGGCCCTGGAGCTGCCCATCGAGAGCCTGTTGCAAGGGATCGGCCAAACCCTTTTTGCGGCCTCTGGAGATGAGACCAAGCAGGTGCTCACAGGAGTGCATGTCAAGCTCTTGCCAGGGGATCCCCCTTGCCTGGAGTTTGCAGCCACCGATGGGCATCGTCTGGCGATGGTGCAGGTGGAGGCCGAAGGGATCCCGGTTGCTTCGGCCCATGGGGAAATAGGGTTGGATTTCACCATTCCCGCTCGCACTTTGCGAGAGGTGGAGCGCATCCTCGGCACCCAGACCGCGGCCTCTACGGTGGAATTGCGGTTTGACCGATCCCAGGTGCAGTTTGTGCTGCCCCCTCGCGCCGGCAAAACCCAGTGCCAAGAGCGGATTACCAGCCGTCTCTTGGAGGGCCAATATCCCGACTACAACCGCCTAATTCCCAAGCAATTTGAGCGGCAGGTAACCCTGGAGCGTCGGCCCTTGATGGAGTCGCTGGAGCGGGTGGGAGTACTTGCTGCCCAAAGAAACGACATCGTCAAGTTCAATCTTTCTGCCGCAACCCAAACCCTGCGCATCAGCACCGAGGCGCCCGATGTGGGCAGTGGCGAGGAATCGTTGCCAGTGCAGATGTCCGGTCCTGACCTGGAGCTGGCCTTCAATGTGCGTTACCTGCTGGATGCCCTCAGGGTGTTTCATACGCAGCAGGTGAGCCTGGAGCTAAACGGCGCCACGCAGCCGGCCATCTGGAAGCCCCTTGGGGCAATGCGGCTCTGTTATTTGGTTATGCCGGTGCAGCTACGGGCTACCTAGTCTTAGGAGAGCTCCACCCAGCTCTAGTCCAAAACTCTCAAGATCATCTCAGTACAAATCTACAGTTGTTTGTACAAATCTACAGTTGTTTGCATTGCCCCCTCTCCCAGAGGGAAAGGAGCCAGGGATGGTCGCGGAAGCGGCGCCGAGCGTTCAGGGAGCATGCCTCTAACCCCCAAAACCCTGAACTTTGCTGAATTTACTGAGCTTTAGGCGGTTTGGCAAAAGTCATTGAGAGGGATATAGTAGACCAAGTTTCCCCCTGATCCTTGAGTCCACCGCAACGGTTGCCGGGAAGTGAAGGGGGAAAGCGCTCGGGGGGTATTCCTCAGGGCTTTGCGGGATACCGCCTTCCTGCTTGGACTCCGTCCCGCTGACGCGAACAGAGATAGGCAGGATGCGATCGCTTCTTTCCTGAACCATGTTCAGGAGAGTTCAGCGTGAATGTATCAGTGTCCTAATCTAGCTTGAAATGACCGTGTTTTAGGTGGGGCTACTGTGTTTGAGTCGATCCAGCTCAAACAAAGCGGTGGGTAAACTCCTGCACCAAGTCCACACGTCCTTTGCGCAAAACCGCTCCTACGAGAGCAAGACCATGGCGGCCCAGCACTGTGGCCTCAGAAAGAGGGTAGGGCATGTATGTTAGCTTGCGTCCCTGGCCCAGAGACAATAGCCCCACCATTTTCTGGCGCCGGCCTCGAGGCCGCAAGATCCTGCTAGGAAAGCGTATCCAAGTTAAGTAGAGGGGGCTTCCAAATCGTTGCTGCCAGCTGCAGAGCTGGAATTGCCTTCCAGGGCTGCTTGGGCGTTGCGGCGCAGGCGGTGGGCCTTGAGCCGGCGCAGGGCAGAGGCCGGAAACTTGTGGTCGAATTCCCGATCATCGATCCGGGCCAGCTCCTGGAGATCAGGGGCAACATTCCAAGAGTAGGGCTGAAAATCCGGGATCCGGCTGGGTTGGGCAAAGCGTTGGTTCCAAGGGCAGACCTCCTGGCAGATGTCACAGCCGGCCACCCAGTTGTGCAGGTTCTGGGCAATCTTGGCAGGGATCCGCTCAGCGTGGCTTTCTAGGGTGTGATAGGCGATGCAGCGGCGGGAATCGACCACCCCCGGACTGACGATGGCCTGCGTGGGGCAAGCCTCTAGGCAGCGGGTACAGGTGCCGCAGTGAGCGGTGTGGGGCTGGTCAGGGAGCAACGGCAGGGTGGTCAGGATCACTCCCAGAAACACCCAGGAGCCGTACTCGCGGGTGAGCAACAGGCTGTTTTTGCCGATCCAACCCAAGCCCGCCTGCATGGCCCAGGGCTTTTCCGCCACCGGGCCGGTATCGACATAGCATCGACCGCGGTAGTTCGGAAATTGCGCTTGCATCCAGAGGTGGAGCTGCTTCAGCCGCCGCCCTAACACGCGGTGATAATCTCGACCCCAAGCGTAGCGGGAGATCTTGCCCTTGCCGGGATCCTGGCTGTGGCGGATGGGGGTGTAGTAATTCAAAGCCACACAGACCAACGACTGCACCCCCGGCAGCACCTGCTTTGGATCCATTCGCCTAGGATCCGCCATCCAGGCCATGTCGGCGGCCATGCCCGCAGCCAGCCAAGCTTGCAGACCCCGCAAGTCGGGGGGATCCTCTATGCTGGCAATGCCGACTTTGTCAAAACCCAGGGCCAGGGCCTGTCGTTTCACCTGCGCAGTGGCTCTGGCCCAGTCGACCTCTGAACCCGCAGGGATCCCTGCCATGGCTATGCCGGCAAACCCATCACGCGGCGGTAGCGGGCCTCCAGCTGTGCCACCTGCTGTGAGCGGCGGGAGGGATCCCAGGTGCTGTGGGCAAACAGATCCTGCCGCAGCTTGGCCACATCCACCGTCGTCACGGCTCCGCCGGACACTACCTGTTTTCCTCGCACCCAAACGCTATGCACTGCCTGGGTGGGCCGACCCAACACCAGCAGCCCAATGGGATCGGTACGGGGCAACAGCGACAGTTGGGTGAGATCGTACAGCACCAGATCCGCTTGCTTGCCCACTTCCAGGGATCCCATCTGATCCCCCAGGCCCAAGCCGATTGCCCCACCTCGGGCTGCCATCTCGATGCTCTCGCGGGGAGAAATCCAGTGGCGGTAGTCGGGATCCGTGATGTTGTGAAGGATGGTGCCGATTTTGATGGCCTCCAGGAGATCCTGGGAATCGTTGCTGGCAGCCCCATCGCAGCCAAAGGCCACGTTCACCCCTGCCCGGCGGTATTTCAAGATGGGGGCAATGCCGCTGCCTAGGCGCAGGTTGCTCAGGGGGTTGTGAACAACCGTAGAGCCGGTACGGGCCAGGATTTCAATATCGGCATCGCTGAGCCAGACGCAGTGGGCCAAGGAAGTTTTCCGGTCTAGGTAGCCCAAGCGCTCCAGATGCTCGACTGCGCTGCAGCCGTACTTTTCCTGGGCCAGCATCTGCTGGGCACGGGTTTCCAGCAGGTGAGCGTGGCGGGGTAGGTCATACTTCTGGCTCAACTCCGCGCAGCCCTTGAACAGCTCGTCTGAGCACAGTTGGATCCCTGTGGGAGCCACCATGAGGGTAATGCCCTCTTCTGGCCGGTGAAAGCGCTGCACCGCCTCTTCCACAATGGCCAGCACCTCTGCTGTGGAGAGGGGATAGGTTTCCGGCTCCCGATCCCAAGAGGAGCTGCTGGGCAACCCCCGAGAGAGAGCCTGATCCTGGATCAAGGGGCCCACGAAGGCGCGGATCCCGACTTCTCGGTAGGCCCGTACCGCCGCCTCAATGGTGGCCAACTCTTGGCCTGGGATCAACACCAGATGATCCACCACCGAGGTGCCCCCCGTCAGCAGGGTTTCCACCGCCGTCCCCAGCGCGCTGAGATAGATTTTTTCCGGATCCGGCGGCGCATACTCGTGCAGTTGTGCCAGCCACAGCTCCAGCGGATAGGGTGGGATGATCCCTCGTTGCCACATTTCGGAAGAATGGGTGTGGGCATTGACAAAGCCCGGCAGCAAGAGTTGGTTACTGGCATCCAGTTCCAGGCTGTCTGCGCCCGTTGCGGGTAACCCTCTGCCTATGGCAGCAATCCGTTCCCCCTCGATTCGCACATCTGCGGTTTCGTAGCCGGTGGCGGTGGGAATTAACGCATTGCGCAAGATAAAACTCATGCCCGGGATCCAAAAAGGCCGTCTGCTACCCTAGCGTGCTGGAGTTAACCCTGCCAAGGCGGGAGGATCAGAACATTTGCATGCATAACCTAGCCTTTCCCCCAAGGGATACCCAAGCGTAGTGGTTATAGAACTGCCGACATAGAGCATGACTCTAATCAATAATAAGCTCAACTATACTGAAAATAATGTATAATATGTTCAGTACGGATTACTACCAGTTGATCTTTCTGTTTACTTTCGAGTCTGCCAACATGGTAGCCAAAGCAAAGCAGAAAATTGGTAGTAAGACGACACGGAAACTGCGCTTTGGGTATTCTACTCAAAGCTTTGCGGGATACCGCCATTCTGGTTGGAAACAAACAGAATGCTATCGCTGCATAGTTGAACAGTGATGTTCAGCAGTGTTCAGCGTAAATGTATCAGGTGCCCACACTCTCCATAACGCAGTTTCAACGCCTCTGCACCGCCGACATGGCCCTACAGCTCAGCCTTGACCGGCTATTTCTTTTTCTTGGCGGAGCCTTTTTTGGCCGGCTTGCTCTCGGCAGCAGGGGCCGGTTCTGGGGCAGGTTCTTCAGGAGGAGCGGGTGGAGTCTCTTCCACTTTGGGGGCCTCTGCCGGCTTGAGACCGGCTTGAGCGGCAACCTCAGCAGCAAAATCCACTTCTTCTTTCTCGATCCCCTCTCCCAGGACAAAGCGCACAAACCGCCGCACCCGAATGTTTTCCCCCAGTTTGGCAATGTGCTGCTTCACCAATTCCTCTACGGTGATCGAGGAATCTTTAATAAAGGGTTGATCCAACAGGGATAACTCTTTCAGGCGCTTTTCGATGCGACCTTGCACGATCTTCTCGCGTATGTTCTCCGGCTTATTGGCCAGATCTTCTTTGCCCATTTCAATGGCTTTTTCCCGCTCCACCACTTCAGCAGGGATCTGGTCAACGCTGACGTATTCTACGTTTTGGCAGGCGGCAATCTGCTTGGCGATGTCTTGCACCAGTTTCTTAAAATCTTCGCTGCGGGCCACGAAGTCCGTCTCGCAGTTCACTTCCACCAACACCCCAATTCGATTGCCGAAGTGGATGTAGCTGTCAACTGCCCCCTCTGCCGCGACGCGACTGGCCTTTTTGGCTGCCCCTGCCAACCCTTTCTGTCGCAGCCAGGTGATGGCTTTCTCCATATCGCCACCGGAATCTTCCAGGGCTTTTTTGCAGTCCATCATGCCTGCGCCCGTCTTTTCGCGCAGCTCTTTGACCAGTTTGGCATCAATGCTCATGAGGGCTCCTCGAATGAAAGAACGGGAAGAATGTGGCGGGATATGAGTGAGAATGAGCGGGCTTCGGTAGAATTGTAAACCTAGATTTCAAGAATACACGCCTCTGGATAGGGAACAGGCAGGGAAGTGCCCGGATTGCACGGGATCCCTGCCCTCGGTCTAGCCTTCCTCGGCTTCTCCTTCTTCTTCGTCCTCCATGTCTTCCAGCATGTCGTCGTCCAGATCCATCGCCCCTTCGTAGTCGTACTCATCCTCCTCAACGGTGTCGAGCTGCCCATGCCGCCCTTCGTAGATGGCATCCGCCAACTTGCCTACAATCAGCTTAATCGCTCGAATGGCATCGTCGTTAGAGGGAATGAAGATATCGCTGAGATCGGGGTCGCAGTTGGTGTCCAGCAGTGAGATGATCGGGATGTTCAGCTTGATACATTCCTGAACGGCGTTGGCCTCCCGCCGCTGATCGACGATGATCACCGCATCGGGGAGCTTGCGCATCGTTTTAATGCCGCCCAAGTACTTTTCCAGCCTGGCCAACTCTCGCCGCAGACGGCTGGCCTCTTGTTTGGGCAGGCGATCCAGAAGACCACTGCTCTCCATCTCCTCAATTTCTTTGAGGCGGTCGATGCGGGTTTTGATGGTGGCCCAGTTGGTGAGCATACCCCCCAACCAGCGCTGGTTGACATAGTAGCTGCCACAGCGACGAGCCTCTTGAGCGATGATCCCGGCAGCTTGCCGTTTGGTGCCCACAAACAGGAAGCGCCAACCCCTGTCAGCAGCATCCCGCACATACTCGTAGGCTTCGTTCAGATAGCGGGCCGTCTGCACCAAATCGATAATGTGGATGCCGTTCCGCTCGGTAAAGATGTAGGGCCGCATTTTCGGGTTCCAGCGGCTGGCCTTGTGGCCGAAGTGAACCCCTGCCTCCAACAGTTGAGGCAAACTGACTACGCTCATGAGTTTTTCCTCTCCTACGGGTTAGCCTCCGCCCGAACGGATCCCAGTTACGGCCTTCCCGCCGGTTACCTGCACAGAGCGCTCTACCCCCATTGGCAAGGAACTCAGGAGCTGTTGCAGCAAACCGCGAAAGGGCTGTAAGGACACCCGGTGGTTCAGGCGTGCGATTTCTTAACGGCTTAACTAAGCTAGCATGTTTTCCACGGGATCCCGCAGCTTGGGGTTAACTCTGGCCGCGATCCGATGCTAGACTAGCTAGGCACTTCATGGGCTTCTACCCGTAAGTGCGTCGGGGCGTAGCGCAGCTTGGTAGCGCACCACTTTGGGGTAGTGGGGGTCGTGGGTTCAAATCCCGCCGCTCCGATACTGAGTAATCAGGGGAGGGCTTGAGCCGGACAAAGCCCACTATGCCGGAAACTTTGAGGTACTTTGGCTCCGCTGTCAATCCCTTGCCATTGGCTCCGTTGATCGGCAGCCTTAAGAATCAGGTCACAAGCTTGGCCGGACAATATGGGATCCCGGTTTTACGGTGCTGGATCCCGATGCGGAGCCGACCTTGAACAACATGGGGTTTCGACGGATCTGGAGCGCTTAATCACGGCCCAGGATCCAGGCAATAAGGGGGGGATCCCTGTGGTCAAGATAATACCGAACGGCTTGGGTCAGGTCGATTTCCAGGTCGCGGTTTTGGATGTCGGTGATCATTCTGTACATCAGCTCCAGGTGAATGCGATCCTCTTTGGTGAGCAGCTCATACTTGCCATTAGGGCTGTTGTTGAGGGCAGCCAAGGCCGCTTGGGTGGCAGTAGCTGTTGGAGAAGGAGGCTTGAGGCGGGCGTCCCGCAGCAAGAGAAACTGAAGCCCAGGGTGAGCAATCACCAATTGGTTGAAGTTATTGACCTGCCAATACATGCTGCCAGCAGCCACTTGGATAAAGGCAATCACCCGCTTTTGGCTGGGGAAATAGAGGTGATCTGGAAGCTTGCGTTTGCCCAGCTTCAGGGCACTCATGGGGACAGGATGGATCCCTTGCAGGGCATTGACGATGGTGCGCAATTTGCCGATATCAGCTGTGCTGTCCATAATCGCCTCTTGGGGATAGCTGGCACGAAGCTGGGCCTCGGTATCACGGAGGTAGGGTTCCAAGACTTCGGCAGTATCCTCAGAGAGGCTGGGTGGCTGGAGAGGCGGAGCTACAGCAACAAGACTCTGGGCAGGAAGAAGGGGGATGAGCAGTTGTTTGAGGGTTTGCAGCTCAGTTTCGAGCCGCTGGACACGGGCGGCTAGATTGCTGGCAGTGGGTACAACTTGCACCTGGGGAGGGAGAGGGATCCCGTTGATGTAGTGGCGATAGTAGGCTGAGGCCCGGTTGAGAATGGCGCGGATGGAGGGTTGGCTGAGGATATCGCTGAGGTCATCGGCGGTGAAGAGAGCTTGGAGGTGGATCCCTGAAGGCAGGCGGCTCTGGAGAAGGGCTTGAAGCTTGGGAAGAGAGGGGAGATCTAGGGAGAGGACGGTTTGGGAGAGGCGATCGACGGTAGCCCGGTCAAATTGGGTTTGGAAATGTTGCCAACGGTCGGGGAACAGATTGAGGATAAACAGACTGTTGGGAATACGGGTAAAAAGCTCTTTTAGAGCATCGCCAAAGTTGAGAAGGATATCTCGATTTTCCTCTCGGCCCAGAGCCTCCAATTGGTCGAAGACAATGATCAGGGGCTGGTCGAGCAGCGAAAGCCTGCCGATGACTTTTATCCCTTCTAGGGCAAAGGTGTTGCGATCCAGATCTGCACTCCAAGGGGGCAACCCAATCAAGTTGGTTTCTTCAGGATCCAGGTCGGTACCGCTGAGCCAGCGGATGATCTGGTGACGGCGGTTGGGATCCCTGTAGCTGCAGTATTTGATGATGCCCTTGAGAATGTTTTCGGTGGAACCGGTAAGGAAGTTTTGCTCTGCCCACCAGCGCAGAACCAGTTTTTCAATGGCTTGCCATTGTTGACGACGACGCTCGGTGCCTTCTGCTCCCAGGCGATGAAAGAGGTTGAGGGGATCCGCCGTGAGAAGGGAGAGAAGCTCTTCAGTTTTTGAGGTTTGGGGGAAGGTTTTCAAGATTTCCACAAAGCTCTTGGCAATCAAGTAGTCGAGCTGGGTGTGGTGATGGGCATCTACCCGTTCGCGCAGGGATTCCAGGGTGTGGCTGTAGATGTGGTGGTAGATGTTGTCGGGATGGGTGGGCTGAGGGATAAACAGGAGACGGTTGTGGCGCAGGAGGTTTTGGGCCACCCGCATGATCAGGTGGGTCTTGCCGGATCCAGGTTCACCCAGTAAGACAACCCCTCGGCTCTGGTGGTTGGGATCCCGTTGGATGTCCTGTAGGGTGGCAGTGAGCTGCTGGTACTGAGGCTGATAGATGGTGGTCTCGTCGGGATAATGCTGAAAGGGATTGTCAACTCTGCTGTTGGCGAAAGGATTGGGAACATTCTGGGCTTTGAGCTGAGCGTGGGTGAGGTGGCGATAGAGGTGGTAGGTAAAGAGGGCATCGTAGCTGGCGTCGTGGGCCAGTTTGGAGTTGAAGTAACCGCTCTCCAGTTGGATCCCGAGATGTTTGCTGAGATACTCTAGGCTGTAACCGGCAAGGTTGGGAAAACATTGCTTGGCGGCTGACCAAGTACAGAAGATGGGGTTAGGAAGCCAATCTTGGTTAACTTGGTCAAAGGCTTGTTTAAGGATTTTTAGGTCGTGATCTGGTTGGTGGAAAACAAGAGTCTTGCCTTGTGCCAAGCGCCGCAGGTCAGCAACGATTTGGGCCAAAGGTTTGGGCTGGGGGTGGTGGGGCGAGTATTCTTGGGTGTAGGCATGGTAAATAAGCTTGCCGCTGCTGTCGATAAGGGCGATCTCTTCCAGGTTGGGGTTGCCCTCGGTGTCGATAACCAAGTAGCTCATGGAGGGGCGGGATCCCGTGATGCTAATGTGCTCAATATCTCAGTGTAATTCTGGGTAGGCGGGTTCACCCGACACCAAGGGAACTAGAGATGAGTGAGCAGTGGTATTTTGCATACGGAAGTAACCTAGATGCCCAGCAGATGGGACACCGTGCTGTTGATTTCAAGGAAGCTAGGCGTGCTCGTTTGCAGGGATACCGCCTGACGTTCAACAAGCGCGGCAACGATGGAACCGGCAAGGCCAACATTGTCCGGGATCCCTCTGGGGTTGTGTGGGGAGTTGCCTATCTGTGCAGCTCGGACAGGCTGGAGAGGATGGATCGGTATGAAGGAATCCCGGGAGGTCATTACCGTCGCCAGCAGGTTCAGGTTCGAAGCGATGAGGGTGAAGTGATCGAAGCAATGACTTACGTGGCGGGAGATTCATTCATTGATGATTCATTGATCCCAAGCGAGGGATATCTTCAAGGAATCTTGAAGGGGGCACGAGAGCATGGGCTTCCCCCCGACTACATTCATCAAATTGAAGCGATGGGGTTGGGTGGCTGAGAGCACTCTGTCCAAGGGGATTGAGGCTGCTGGCAAACAGGTTCCTGCCCCTGACCTTAAGATGGAGCCTCAAACCAGGTGGGTTGATCCCGAACGGTTTTGGCAGCGTCCAGATCCAAGAGAGTGCGGCCTATCCGATAAAAGTGACGGCACATCCGTTGGCAATCCGAAAGGTCGGCGACTGTTATCTCAATCACCTACAACCATGCCAAACAGGCCACAGTAAAAGGCTGGCCATCGCAATGGTACTCCTCTTGCGTCTACAGATGCGGTGGGGCTAGTGTTGCCAGACTCTCATCTAACTCAGTAACTGTTCTTGCAACACGGAGTTTCTCAATAAAACGATGTAGTCTTGAATCTCTTGCGGAAGCATTTTAATACCGTCAAACGGGGGGATCCCTGAGCAAGCTAGCTCTGAGATAGGCGCTTCACCTCAGCTCCAGAGAGCAGGCGATGGGCTTCATGCAACAAGGCCGGGATCCGGTCGCGGTGGGGGCTGTGGATAAGATAAGGTCGCAGGGCTTCGGCATCCACTTTGTCTGCCCGCTGGCCGGGGAGCCAACTGCCGGCATTGCCCAACAGGTTGTAACGGCTCTTGGCATAGTCCACCAAGTCATAGGCCAAGACCAAATTGCGCAGCAGCAGAATGAACGGGATATTCACTTGTCCGGGGGTTTGGTCGTAGCGAGGCAGGCCCTGGTGCCAAGTTTTGGCGTAGTGCTCTCCCACCTGCTCGATCAAAGCTTGCTCTAGGCGGGCCAGGATCGGCGGCAACAGCTCATCAGCCCGATCCAATAACTCCACCGCCTGCAGGTGCTCATCAAAATCGCTGGGTCGGGCCGCCCCAATGCTGAGGGTGTGAACCTGGGGATGGGACAGACAGAACAGGTCGTTGAAGACCATCGGGCTGAGGGGTTGGCACAACTGCACCAGCTTGGCGGGCGGATCGTAAAGCTTGCCCCCCTTATCCGAGGGACTGATGATGAATACCCCCATATCCTGCTGAGCGGCGGCCTCAATGGCAGGCCAGTTGGTCTGGTTGACAAAATACCAGTGCAGGTTGACGTAATCGAAGCCCCCTGACCGTATGGCTTCCACGATCAACTCCGTCGGCCCATGGGTGGAGAAGCCGACAAAACGCACCCGCCCCTGCCGTACCAGGCGCTGACACACCTCCAGACACCCCCCTGGACGCAGGCTGTGCTCCAAGTCTTCCCAGGTATTCAACCCGTGGATGGCCAGCAGATCCACATAATCGAGGTTCAAGTAGCTCATCGATTGCTCGAACTTGGCCAGGAACTGCTGCGGGTCGGCGCTGGGGCCAATTTTCGTCTGCACAATCAGATCTTGCCGGGGAAAGAGCGGCAAAATGCGGCCCAACTGCATTTCAGAAGTGCCATAGCCGCGGGCAGTTTCGATGTGGTTGATGCCCACCTCCAAGGCCTGGCGAATCGTCGCCTCCAGGTTCTGCTGGCTTGCCGCTGGGATCCCTGACCAAGGAGTATCTTGCCAACTGTGTTGATAGCGCATGCCACCACAGCTCAGCACAGGCATAGGCAGCTCGGTACGCCCAAATCTGCGATACTGCATGGTTTTTCCCCTGGACTAAGCCCCATTTTAGGGCGGGCTTTCCATACCCCACCGCCGAAACTTGAACCCTGAGCCGGCCGCATTGTGCAGCAGTCACCGTCAGAAATCAAGAAATCAGATCAGTCTGGAAATGTGAGGGCTGCAGGGGAGCGACTAAGCTAGAGTGTTTTAGGAGTACGGGGCTGACGGGGCTCGAACCCGCAACTTCCGCCGTGACAGGGCGGTGCTCTAACCAATTGAACTACAGCCCCAATCGCTGCGAATATCTATTCTGGATGTGGATGAGGATTGTTGTCAATCATGGTGGTTAGTTTGGCAGCACAGGCCGCAACCCTTGTGGATACCGCTCCGCAAAATGGGATCCCAACGGCGGCGATGCAACAGGTGGCGGATGTGCTCACCCAGGTGGCCCAACACCTGGATCACCTGCAATACACCACCTTGCGCTACCCCGATGGCGGCTGGCTGACGGTGCGGGTGGTCGAGGATCCTGCTGCTGGCGAGGCGGAGTCTTTGTCCTCAGAGGGATCCGAGCCGGCAACTCATCTGTGGATCCCGGCCTTCGGCCACCTGGAAGATGCCCACACCACGCTGGCAGAGCTCAAGGAGCGATCGCCGGAGCTGGAGACCGCTTCTTTTGGGGTTTTGGAGCTGTTGTTCTTGGCGTTGGGCCTTTCCCGGGCCGATGGTATTGTCTTTTACGACCAAGCTGGGGATCGGCAACAGGGCAAAACCGTAGCCTGCCGAGCTCTGACGGAACAGGTCAACCGGTCTCTTCGCAGATGGGCTTCCCCACCCCCTTCGATGGCTTGATCTCTTGTTTATAGTCATCTCGATTCAAACCAGGACACTGTGCCCACACTAAGACGTCGGTCGCGTCTTCGCGTCAGCGTTGCGGAGCAATGGCATTGCGGGGCAATAATGCGGAGGGCCAGAAGGCTTTTCTAAGGACTCCGTCCCGCCGGCGCGATAGGACTCCGTCCCGCTGGCGCGAGCAGTAGCACAGACGTCTCATCCTAACCTGAAACAACTATAAAACTATTAAAGTATTAAAGATCTATAAAGTTAAAGATCGCAACGCAAAATTCCAGATCCGCCAGGTCCGCAATCCGCCCTGCGTCAACTCAAGATGGCCCCCTGTCGGCGGGCAAACTTCCGTAGCTTCTCGTCCATCCGTGCCCCCCGCAGATCTGCTTTGCAAAAGTTGGTAAAGCGCTTGCTCTTTTCTTCTGGGTATCGAGCCAAACGAACCCCACCGCCCATCGACCAGATCACCGAGCTGGCCACCACCAAGGCGATCCCAGCCGCTCCTAACGCATAAACCAAATTGCCCGTGGTCAGGCGGACAAGCAAAAAGGCCAGGATCCCTGAGCCCAGCAGCCCCCCCAAGCCTGTCAGGATCCCTCCCAACGTCTTGGCCGATCCAGACAGTTGGATCAAAACCCGCAGCCAGTAGGGTTGAGGGGTGTTGAAGAGGATGCCGCGCAGATCCGCCCCCTGCAAGTTGGCCCCTGAGAAATCGGCCCCCCGCAGATCGGCCTGGCGCAAATCGTAGCCGGCTAGGTTTTGGTTGGCAAAGGACTTTCCCCGCAGATCCGCTCCCGCCATGGAAGGGATCCGCGGTGGGGTAGCCGGCTTGATCCGTCCGCTGCCTGTGATGCTGCTGGCTCGGCCCAGTTGGGTAAAACCGGTGGTGCTCCCCCACTCAGAGGGGATGGATAGCGGGCTGCTGGCTGTCATTCCCCCTGCAGTGAACTGAGGTAGGGGTGTGGGCGAGAAACCGCCTGAGCGGCGCTTGGCCCAGTAGCCGGAGATCACCGATGTGCTGGGATTGGCAGACAGGGGGGAGTTGGGCAACACAATCGGTGCTTCTTCCACCGGGATCCCTTGCAGCGCCCGCAAGACCTCGGTGGCGGTGGCAAAGCGCTGATTGATGGCCGGCTGCAACATGCGGTGCAGAATGGCGTCGAATTCCGGGCTGAGCTGCAGGCAATCCGACCAATCCCACTGTCCCGTTTCATGGTTATAAAACTTGGCCGGAGATTCCAACGTCATCAAGTTGATGCAGGTGGCAGCCAAGGCATAGAGATCGCTAGAGGGACCGACCGCCTGGCCGGCTACTTGCTCTGGGGGAGAAAAGCCCAGCGAGCGAATGGCCGTCGCCTCTTCTGCCGAATCCTGGCCCGGGCCGAGCTGCTTGACGGCCCCAAAGTCGATCAGCACCAATCGACCATCTTCTTTGCGACGAATCAGGTTGGCGGGTTTAATGTCTCGGTGAACCGTGTTGTGGCTGTGGACATAGCTGAGGATCAGCAGCACCTCCTGCATCACCTGCCGGGTTTGTTCTTCGGAAAAGGGCCCATTGCGACGCATTTCTTGGGAGAGGGTGGTGCCCTGGATAAATTCCTGCACCAAGTAGAACTTGCCGCCTTCCTGAAAGTGGGCGTAGAGCTTGGGGATCTGCGAATGTTCGCCCAGGCGCTCCAACACTTGGGCCTCGCGATTGAAGAGCTCCTCCGCCAGCTTGGCCAGTTGCGGGGATCCCTCGACCGGGCGCAACTGCTTGATCACCCGCCAAGGTTTGGAGGGCATGTCCTCATCCCGCGCCAAAAAGGTAGAGCCAAATCCCCCCTGGCCGATGCGCTTGAAGGCCCGGTAGCGATTGCGCAGCAGGAGGGGATGGCCACAAGAGGCACAGGTAGAGGCATCCGCCGGGTTTTCCGGGTGCAAACAGGCAGGGTTAAGGCAGTAGCAAGTGGGCATACCAGTTTGGGGTTACCGGCTGGCGATCCGGACAACCGAGACGGAGCCAAGAAGTCGGCAGGCAAGTTGTGAGAGATACATACAGGTTAGACCAAGAAGAAACAAATCTTGCACAACTGCCTCAGATAGGCTGATCTTAGCGTCTGCCCGCCCTGAGGTTAATCGGACAAATCGCTCAGGTTTTCGGCGGATGGGGTTTGGTGGAACAGAGGAGAACAACAAGGGCTGGACTGCCCTGCAGAGGGAAAACTTAGAATTGATGAATACAGCCATCTTCGCCTGTCATGTTTCCAGCTCTTTCCGGTGCCGCCATTCGGCAAACTTTTCTGGACTTCTACGCCCAGCGGGGCCACCAGGTGTTGCCCAGCGCCTCCTTGGTGCCAGAAGATCCAACGGTGCTGCTGACCATTGCTGGCATGTTGCCCTTTAAGCCCATTTTCCTGGGGCAACGGGATCCGGAGTACCCACGGGTTACAACGGCCCAGAAATGTGTGCGCACCAACGACATCGAGAACGTGGGCCGAACGGCGCGCCACCACACCTTCTTCGAGATGCTGGGCAACTTCAGCTTTGGCGACTACTTCAAAAAGGAGGCCATCGCCTGGGCCTGGGAGCTGGTGACGGAGGTGTTCGGCCTGCCCCCGGAACGGCTGGTGGTGAGCGTCTTTCGCGAAGATGAGGAGGCTTTTGCCCTCTGGCGAGATGAGATAGGGATCCCGGCCCACCGCATCCAGCGCATGGGAGAGGCGGATAATTTCTGGGCTGCCGGCCCCACCGGCCCCTGTGGCCCTTGTTCTGAGATTTACTACGACTTCAAGCCGGAGCTGGGGGATGAGCGGATCGATTTGGAGGATGACTCCCGCTTTCTGGAGATCTACAACCTGGTGTTCATGGAGCTGAACCGGGATAGCGAAGGTCACCTGATGCCGCTGGCCAAGCAAAACATCGACACCGGCCTGGGGTTGGAGCGGTTGGCCCAAGTGTTGCAGGGGGTGCCCAACAACTACGAGACGGACTTGATCTTTCCCATCATTCAAACGGCGGCTGGGATCGCCGGGCTGAACTACTCCAAGGCCAACCCGGAGCAGCAGATCTCTCTGAAGGTGATCGGGGATCACGCGCGGGCAGTGATGCACTTGATTGCCGATGGGGTGCTTCCTTCCAATGTGGATCGGGGCTATGTGCTGCGGCGGCTGATCCGGCGGATGGTGCGCCACGGTCGGTTGCTGGGGATCGGCGAGCCTTTCACCATCCCGGTGATCGAGACCGCGATTCAGTTGGCCGAGGCTGCCTATCCTCAGGTGCGGGAGCGAGAAACCCTGATCAAGACCGAGCTGCAACGGGAGGAAGAGCAGTTTCTCAAAACCCTGGAGCGGGGGGAACGGCTACTGCTGGATTTGTTTACTGCTGTCGAATCTTCCCGCCGTGACAGCAGCTCGCCAAAGCAGATCTCCGGCGCCGACGCCTTCAAGCTCTTCGATACCTACGGTTTTCCGCTGGAGCTAACCCAAGAAATTGCCCAGGAACACGGCTTCAGCGTGGATCTGGAGGGCTTTGAGCAAGAGATGGAGAAACAGCGGCAGCGGGCCCGCGCCGCCCACCAAACCATCGACCTCACAGCCCAGGGATCCCTGGACGAGTTGGCGGATTTCCTCAGCCAAACGGAGTTTTTGGGATACAGCCAATCTTCCGCCCGCGGCGTGGTCGAGGCCCTGTTGGTCGAGGGAAAATCGGTGCCCCAAGTGGAGGCAGGGCAGGCAGTGCAGGTCGTTTTGGATCGCACGCCCTTCTACGCCGAGTCCGGCGGGCAAATTGGCGACCGGGGCTACCTTTCTGGGGACGGCCTGCTGGTGCGGATTGAAGATGTGCAAAAGCAAGGGGATCTGTTCGTTCACTTTGGCCGTGTGGAACGCGGGATCCTGCGGGTGGGGGATCCCGTCCAAGCCCAGATTGACCTGGCCTGTCGGCGGCGCGCCCAAGCCCACCACACCGCCACCCACCTGCTGCAGGCGGCCCTGAAAAGAATTGTCGATCCCTCGATTGGTCAGGCGGGATCCCTGGTGGCCTTTGACCGGCTGCGCTTTGATTTCACCCTATCCCGGCCAGTCACCCCTGAGGAGCTGGAACAGATCGAGAACTTGGTGAACACCTGGATTGCCGAGGCTCATGCTGCTCAAGTGGCGATCATGCCCCTGGCCGAAGCCAAAGCCAGAGGTGCCGTGGCCATGTTCGGGGAAAAATACGGCGCTGAGGTGCGGGTGATCGACTTTCCGGGGGTGTCGATGGAGCTGTGCGGTGGCACCCATGTCAACAACACCGCCGAGATCGGCCTGTTCAAGATCATCGCCGAGACCGGGGTGGCTGCCGGGATCCGTCGCATCGAGGCCGTGGCCGGGCCGGCTGTACTGGAATACCTGAACGAGCGGGACAGGGTGGTGCGGGAGCTGAGCGCCCAATTCAAAGCCAAGCCCCAGGAACTGCCGGAGCGGGTTGCTGCCCTACAGGCGGAGCTGAAAGCTGCTCAGAAGGAGCTGGAGGAGGTGCGCAGCCAGTTGGCCTTGCTACAGGCCGAAGGTCTGCTGGCCCAAGCGGTTGCCGTCGGAGATCTCAAGGTGCTGGTGGCCGAGCTGGGATCCACCACCCCTGAGGCCCTCAAAACCGCTGCCGAGCATCTGCTCCACAAGCTGGGGGAAGGGGCAGTGGTGCTGGGATCGGTGCCGGAAGCCGGCAAGGTCAGCCTGGTGGCTGCCTTTAGCCCTGCGGTGCAGCAACTTGGCCTGAAGGCGGGATCCTTCGTCGGCGAGATTGCCAAACTGACTGGGGGCGGTGGTGGCGGACGGCCCAACTTGGCCCAAGCTGGGGGCAAACAGCCGGAGAAATTGGCAGAGGCTTTGCAGGTGGCCCGGGAGCGGTTGCAAGCGGAGCTGATCTCGCGCTAGGGGAGCGAAGCCCTTTTGAGCACCAACAGGCCGTCCATCAGCCACTACAGTCGTTCAGTTTAGAGTGCTGTTCAGTTTAGGGTGAGACGCCTGGGCTATAGAGAGAAGCCTTCTGGCCGCGTATGGGGTTATGGGTTTAGTGTCCTAGTTTAAATCGAAATGACTATAGATCTTCGGCCAGTGCAGTTTCCGACAGGTCTTCCAAGCTCAGTTGCACCTGCCGCTGCAGCGCCTGAATCGCCTGGTATTCCTGCTGGATGCTGGCCTGGTACTGGGCAGCCAGGGCGGTGTTGCCTTCGGAAAAGGCTTGATCCCACAGTTGGGTCCAGTAGCGGTAGCGCTTCTGGCGAATTTCCAGCTCCATGTTGGCAATGGCGGCCCGCACCACCATCCGTGGACGCATCAGGGCTACGCGGGTGTTTTCGTCCAGCCAAAGCAGATGGCTGAGGCGCTCGTTGAGCTGCTCATCTTGGGCACAGAGGGTGCGCAAAGCCGTCAGCAACGTCTCTTCTTGCTCTTCCAGCTCCGGCTGTGCCGAGATCAGTTCCAAGATCCGCTGCCACAGCTCCCGGTGGGGGCGAAAACTAAATTGCAGCTCTCGCTCCAGCAAAGTTTGCCGAATTTCGTGGCGATACTCGCCAAAATGCAGAAAGATCTGCAAAAGATGGGACTCAGATTGCAAGAGTTTGGATCCCTTATTGAGGGAAGGTTGCCGGGGTTTGGCCCAGCGGTACTGCCGCACGGCTCGGCGCAGGTCTTCTTCCAAATCTCGACTGAGGCGACCGTTGCCGCGGCTGAGCAATTCTGCCACTTTGTGCAAATACAAAGAGCGCCATTGTCCACCCAAACCGGCCAGCAGTTGCACAAGGGCTTGACGGGCCTGCTGAAAATCGGTGGCCCGGCTCAGATCCCGACCGGCCAACACCTGTTCAATTCGCCAATCCAGCCACAGGGGAGCTTGCTCGATCAGGGTTTGCAGTTCAGCAACCGCTGGTGTCAGCGGGGCGGAGCCCCTGTGCTCCCGCAAAAATTCGTCGGCATCTTTGCCCTCAGGAAGGGTGAGAATGCGCAGCTCAATTTCTCCGCGCCGCGCTTGTTCTTCAATGGCTTCAATGGCCCGGCTGGCGGCGTTCAAACCGGCCCGATCCGCATCAAAATTGAGGATCAGCCGCTTCGACTGGGTGTAGCGCAGCAGGGTCTTCACCTGGTGGGGCGTCAAAGCAGTGCCCATGGCCGCTACAGCATAGGCAACTCCCGCCTGATGCAGGGCGATGACATCGAAATAGCCTTCCACCACCAAGACTTGATCGGCTTTGGCAATGGCATCGCGGGCAAAGTTGAGACCATAGACCACCTGGCTTTTGTTGAAAAGCTCTGTTTCTGGAGAGTTGAGGTACTTGGGCTGTCCTGACTCCCCCAAGGCTCTGCCGGCAAACCCGATCACCCGCCCCTGCACATCGAAAATGGGCAGTATGATCCGGTTGCGAAAGCGGTCGTAGTGGCCGGATCCCTGCTGGCGGGGAACCAGCAATCCAGCCTCTTCTAAAAGTTTGACCGGTTGGCGCTTGTGGTTGACCAAGTATTCGTAGAGAGATTGCCAGCCGGGGGGAGCAAAGCCGATTTGAAATTTTTGCAAAGTTTCTTCGCTCAGGTGGCGGCTGTGCAGGTACTGGCGGGCGGCGGATCCTAGCTGGGAGCGGAGGGCATGCTGATAAAAATCGGCGGCCATGGCCAAAATCTCCAGCAGCTTTTCCCGGTGGGAGAGCTCCCGCTCATCAAGGGATCCCAAGGGCTGCGCCTCGGGATTGCGGGTGGGCAGATGTATGTGGTATCGCCGCGCCAAGTGGCGCACGGCCTCAGCAAAGGAGAGATGCTCGGTCTGCATGACAAAGCGCAGCACATCTCCCCCTGCCCCGCAGGAGAAGCACTTGTAGATCTGCTTGCTGGGACTGACCTGAAAACTGGGTTTGTGGTCGTTGTGGAAAGGGCAAAGCCCAACGAAGTTCTTTCCCTGCTTGCGCAGCACCACTTTTTCGGCCACCACTTCCACGAGGTCGGCCTTTTGGCGCACCAACTGAATGAAATCGGGGGGCAGACCGCTCATGGCTGCAGGGGATCCTGACCTTATAGTAGCCGGGGGAAACTCGACAGGCTGTCTTTTGACCTGGCCCAACGGGCTTGGGATAATGGGCGGGCCTTAAAGGCTAGTTTTCGGTCAGTCCCTGAGATGAAAATGCGAATGATCAACCTTTTTATCGGGCTTTTGGTGGCAGTATTTGCCCTCTTTTTAGGCCCGCAAATGGCTTCTGCTGAGCCGGATTTGGCCTTGGGAGCCAAGGTCTTTCAGGCCAAATGTGTGGGTTGTCACTTGAACGGGCGCAACACTTTGGTGGCAGCGAAAAACCTTTCTCTGGCGGCTCTTCATGAGTACCACGTAGACACCCCTGAGCTGATCCAGGCCCAAGTGAGAAACGGCAAAGGGGCCATGCCGGCTTTTGCCAAGATTCTCAAGCCGGAGGAGATCGAGGCGGTGGCGGCCTACGTTTTGGATCGCGCTGAGCACAACTGGAGTAGAGGCTAGTGTCCAAAGAGAAGACTCAAGATCCAGCCTTGCTGCAGGAAAGCCCGGCGGAGCGGCTGCCTCACGAGCAGGGATGTGAAGGACAGGGATCCCGCCGCAAAGTCCTGTCGGTTGGCGTGGGAGCCCATGGCTTGGTGGCGGTGGGCATCTCTGCCCATGGGGTAGTGGCCATCGGCGTGGTGACCCACGGCATCCTCTCCATTGGCCTGGTGGCTATGGGAGCGCTCTCCTTCGGGCTGGTGTCGATGGGCTTGGCCAGTGCCGGCCTGGTGTCGATGGGCCTCTCCAGTTGGGGACAGCACAGCATGAGCGTAACGGAATCCCACGGATCCCATCACCACCCCTAGGTTTTGACCAACAAACACTGCATTTTTCTCTTTCTCTACAGGCTTGTAAGGAGCATCTGCGAATGTTCAGTCTGCAAAGTTACTTGACCCTGGCCAAGAAATCTCTGCTGGCCCTGGGAATGAGTTTTTTACCCCTTTCCTCTGCCTGGGCCCATGTCACCGTCCATCCCAAAGAGGCCCCGGCGGGCAGCTTTGCCAAGCTCACCTTTCGGGTGCCCCATGGCTGCGATGGATCCCCGACCGTGCGCCTGCGGGTGCAGATTCCGGAGGGATTCGTCTCTGTGAAGCCGATGGTGCATCCCCTGTGGAAAATCGAGACCGTCAAAAAGCCGCTGGAGACCCCCTATGAGTCGCATGGGAAGATGATTACCGAAACGGTTGCCGAGGTGATCTGGAGCGGCGGCTCGCTGCCCGATGAGTTCATGGATGAGTTCAGCATCAGCCTCAAGCTGCCGAATCGCCCCGGTGAGGTCATCCCCATCCCAGTGATTCAGGAGTGCGAGCAGGGCATGTACCGCTGGATTCAGGTGGCTCAGCCTGGCGAGGATCCCAAGAGTTTGCCGCAGCCGGCTCCGCTGCTGAAGCTGACGGGTGGAGACAGTGGACAGGGTCACGGTCACGGCCATGGGCACGGCCATGGACACGGTCACGGTACCCGCTAGGCGGCCTGGTTGGGATCATGTCTTATCCTAGGGGGGGTTTTGCTGGGATTTGGGCTGGGATCCTCTGCCTCTTGCTGTGGCTGGCCGGGATCCAGCCCGTTTTTGCCCATGCCAGCTTGCTATCCACCTTCCCGGAGGATGGGGCAGTGTTGCAGGAAGCTCCGGCCCAGGTGCGGCTTGTTTTCAATGAGCCGGTGCAGATCACACAGCTCCAGGTTTTAGACAGCAACGGACGAGCTCTGCCCTTGGAAAATCGGGTGACCAGGGGTGAGGCACCGCAGGGGGATCTGCCCCAGGAGATCCCAGAGGGGGTTTACATTGTCAGCTGGCGGGCCATTTCTGCCGATTCTCATCCGGTGAGTGGATCGTTTGCCTTCCAGGTGGGGGCAGCCGATCCTGGGCAATTGCAGGCGGCGAGGACAGCTCACGCCCAAGGAAGGGATCCCTTGTACTGGCCGCTGGTGGGGGTGCGCTGGGGGATCTACTTGGGCAGCCTTTTTGTGGTGGGGGTGCTGGGCTGGTGGCGACTGTTGCGGGGGCGGTTAAACGCCGAGGCCGGATCTTGGGCTTTTGCGACAGCTTGGATCACCCTCAGTTTGACCGCGGTGGCCTTCAGTCTGCATTTGGCCCAGCTCTACCCTTACTTTAATGGGCGAGAGCTGCTGCGTGTGATGCTTTCTCCCTACGGTTGGGGTACAGGGCTGCGGCTGGTGGGGCTAGGGATCCTGATCTGGGCCTGTGAGGGAGGTGCCGTCTGGGCCAGCGGTATGGGGTCGGTGTTGGTGCTCGGCTCCTTTTTGCCCATTGGCCATGCTCTCACCAGTGAGCATCCGATGGGGACAATGGCGCTGCTGGGGCTGCATCTGGCCGGTTCAGCTTTCTGGTTGGGAGGGTTGTGGGGGCTGGAGCGCCTGCTGGGCAAGGAATCTGCTCCCTACCCATCTGTAGGCATCATCCAACGGTTTTCTGACGTGGCCGCCTGGGCGGTACCGGGGCTTATCCTGGCGGGGGTGGGGATGGGTGGGATCCACCGCGGCTGGGACTGGGATCATCCGTATGGGCAGTATCTCTGGGCCAAGCTGCTGCTGGTGCTGATGATGGTGGGGTTGGGCGCCCACAACAAGTTTCGGCTGGTGCCGGGATTACAGCAAGGTGGACAGGCCGCGGGCCGGTCGCTGCGCCGGATCGTCCGCCTGGAGTTGGTGGGGCTGATGCTGGTGCTGGCCTTGACCAGCTTCCTGGTGGCCCAGGCTCCTCCCAGTAATGGAAGGCACGGCATGGGATCCCTCCTGGAATCAGGTTGGCAGACCAGTTGTGAAGAGCACTTGAACTGGCCGGAAGGCAGCCTGCACCTGAAGATTCTGCCCTGCCGTCCCGGAGAAAACCAGATCCAAGTTGAAGTGAAAGGGATCCCGGCCCAGGAATTGACCCTTGGGTTTTCCCTGCCAGAACAGGGGATCCCCCCTCTACGCCGTACTGTAGCGCCGGATAGGCCTGGCCAATTTGTGGTGGAAAATGTGCCTCTGGCCCTGGCGGGGGAATGGCAGATCGAGGTGAGACTGCTGATCAGCGATTTTGAAGAGCGGCGAGGTCAGATCGCGGTTTCTCTCTGACTGAATTGTTACAGACATTGAAGATCGCGAAAAGAAAAAGCAGAAAAAGACCCTGGATAGGAGCTGTGGATTGCTCCGCCCAAGGGCGTCCGCCTGTGGCAGAATCGAGCCAGCTTGCAGTGGCAAAAGGCTGCGCCGCTCAGGGACTGACTTGGCCATGGAAGACAAGATCAGAGCGGGAAGTGTGCTCAGGGGACGCTATCGCATTCTCCATCCCCTCGGGGAAGGGGGATTTGGCATAACCTACAAGGCGGTGGATCAAGACACCTTCGATAGCCCCTGCGTCGTCAAGCGCCTTCGCCCCCTCTCCACGGATCCTTATACACTGGCCACGGCTCGCAAGCTCTTTGAACGGGAAGCCAAGGTTCTCAACCGGCTCAACCACTTCGACCAAGTGCCCCGCCTTTTGGCCCACTTCGAGCAGGATCAGGATTTTTACTTGGTGCAAGAGTTTGTTGCCGGGCATGATCTCAGCCAGGAGCTGATCCCGGGCAAGCCGCTGAGCGAGGCCGAGGTTTTGAAACTGTTGTGGGATATTTTGGAGATCCTGCGCCATGTACACGCCCACCAGATCGTCCATCGGGATATCAAGCCGGCCAACCTGATGCGCCGCGATGCCGATGGCAAGTTGGTGTTGATCGACTTTGGGGCAGTCAAGGAAGTGGGGCGGTTGGTCAGCCATGCCCCCGGCCAAACTCAGTTGGCGACGGTGATTGGCTCGGTTGGCTACATGGCGCCCGAACAGCTCAACGGCAAGCCCCAGCCCTGCAGCGACCTGTACTCCGTAGGGGTGCTGGCCATCCAAGCCCTCACCGGTCGTCCTCCCCATAAGATCCGGGACGATCCCCGCACCGGCCAACTGCTCTGGCGGGATTTGGTTCAGGTCAGCGAGGAGCTGGCCGAGATTTTGGATCGCCTGATCTGCCCCCACTGGCAAGAGCGCTTCCAGTCCGCTGCTGAAGTGTTGGAGGCGCTGCGGTCCCTGTTGCCTTTTCCCCAAGAGGCGACGCTCGGCGATGTTTCGGTGGATCAGGTTTTGGTGACGCGCCTGTTGGCCCGCGCACAGGAGAAAGCCCGCCAAGGGGATTTCCAGGGGGCGATTGCCGACTGTACGTTGGCCATTCAATTGGATCCCCAAAATAGCCGCGCCTACAGCCAGCGGGGCAGCGCCCGCTACAAAAGTGGGGACTTGGCAGGGGCCATCGCAGATTACACCCAAGTCATTCAACTGGCAGGGGACGCCCGCGCCTATTTCAACCGCGGCATTGCCCGCTACCGGCTGGAGGACTACGAGGGAGCTGTTGCCGACTACACCCAGGCTCTCGGCCTCAACCCACAATGGGCGGTGGCCTACTACAACCGTGGCAATGCTTACCGGCAACTCAATCAGCAGCAGCAGGCCATCGAAGACTATTCGCGGGCCATTGAGCTCAACCCGGAAGATGTGCGGGCCTATTTCAACCGCGGCGTGGTGCGCGGCCATCTGGGAGATGCGCAGGGGGCAGCAGCCGATTTTTCCGAGGTGATCAAGCGGGACCCTCAGGACGGGGAAGCCTACTTCAACCGGGGAGTGGCGCGGGTCCAGTTGTCAGATCTACAGGGGGCTATTGAGGACTACACCCAAGCGCTGCAGTTGGATCCTCGCCACGGCAAAGCCTATTACCACCGGGGCCTGGCCCGGCAAGCGTTGGGGGATCCCCAGGGGGCTGTTGAAGACTTTTCTCAGGCCCTATCCCTACGGTCTGCTGAGGCCACTGAGCTACCTGAGGCAGAGGCGGCAGCCCAGGCGGATCTCTACTTGCAGCGGGCCATGGCCTACCTGAGCAGCAACGCCCTGGAGTCGGCGCTGGCGGATTGTGAACAGGCTCTCCGCCTGGATCCTAAGCTGTCGCGGGCCTATCTCTGCCGGGGCTTGGCCCGTCAGGGGCTGGGGGATCCCGGCGGCGCTCTGGCAGACTTCAACCGCGCCCTGGAGCTGGATCCCCAGATGGCCAAAGCCTACCTCAACCGGGGCATTGCCCACCTGGACTTGGGCAACATTGAAGCGGCTTTGTCCGACTTGAACCAGGCCATTGCTTTGGATCCCCAAGATGCCAGTGCCTACAGCAGCCGCGGGCGAATCCATTGGCTGTTGGGGGATCCCCTGGCGGCTCTGCGGGATTATACAGCTGCCCTGGAGCGGGATCCGCAGAACCCTCAGCTCTACTTCAACCGCGGCCAACTCCATGCTGAGCGGGAAGATTGGCCGGCAGCCTGTGAGGACTTCTCGCAGGTGTTGCAGTGGGGGATCCCACGCGGGCCGGAGCTGCTGGTTAATGCCCATCTGCGCCGCGGTATGGCACGGCAACGGTTGGGGGATTGGCAGGGAGCGCTGGCCGATTTCGACCAAGCTCTGCAAGGGGATCCTCAGTCGGGCTTGGCTTATTTCCATCGCGGCCAAGTGCGGGCTGCTCTGGGAGATGGGCTGGGGGCCATCCAGGATTACCACCAGGCTTTGGCGCTGGGGGTGGCAGTGGCCGAGGCGGATATCCGCCGAGATCTGGCGCGGGCCCAAATCCAGACGGGAGATCTGCAGGCGGCCTTAGAGCAGTTGAACGAGGCGGTGCGCTTGCAGCCGGAACGGCGGGATCTGCGCCAAGAGCGAGCTGAGTTGTGCCGACAGCTGGGCCGGTGGCCAGAGGCCATTGCCGACTACGACGAGGTGTTGCGGCAGGATCCTCAGGACTGGACGGCTTGGCTGGGACGGGGCATGGCCCATGGACAGGTGGGCAACTGGGATTCCGCCATTCAGGATCTCAGCCGGGTTTTGCAGCAGGATCCTGACCACAGGGAAGCGCTGTGGCACCGCGCACAGGCCCTGCAACAGTTGGGCCAGACCGTTGGCGAAAGCGGGAGGGAGTCCTTAGCGGCCTTGCAAGATCTAAACCGTCTGCTGCAGCGGGATCCCCAACACAGGATGGCCCGCTTGGCCCGCGGCTCTCTGTTGTTGGCGTTGGCGGTGCGCGGCACCGATGGCCCTACCAACCGTGCGGAGCAGGATCGCGTCAGCGGGACGGAGTCCTTGGAGCTGGGGTACTACGCGCAGGCTGAATCCGACTTCGACCAAGTCATCCAGGAAGAGGCCCAAGACGGGGAACAGTCCCGGCAGCTCTATCTGGAGGCCCACCTGAAGCGGGCCCAAGTCCGCCGCCTGCGCCACAACCTGGAGGGGGCAATAGCCGATTGGGATCGGGTCTTGGAGCTGGCCAGCCCAGGGGATCCAGAAGTGCTGGTCACCGAAGCCCTGTTGTATCGGGGCTTGTGTCGCCAAGAGAGGGGAGATCTGGCTGGGGCGTTGGCCGATTTCACGGCGCTGATCCAGCAGCAACCGCAGGCTTCTCAGGCTTTTGCTTTGCGGGCAAGGGTGCATCTGGCTTTGGGGGATCAAGAGGCGGCATTGGCGGATCTCAACCAAGCTCTGAGCCTCGACCAGAACTGGGGGGTGGCCGATGCTGCCCTGGCCTACCGTCAACGGGGGGATCTACACCGGCAGGCCAATTGCCCTGAGCTGGCCATTGCCGACTACACGCAGGCCCTGGCCTTGAACCCTCAGGAGCACTCTGCTTTGCTCTGCCGAGCTCTCTTGTGGGATCGCGCGGGACAGACGGACAAAGCGATAGAAGACTACACCCGACTGCTGCAACTGGAGCTGGATCCCCAGGAGCGGGTCTGGGTTTTGAACAACCGCGGCTGGGCCTATGCCCAACAGGGGGATTTTTCGGCGGCCATCCGCGACTACGACCAAGCCATAACACTCTGCACTGCTGACGCGAGCGATAGGGATCCCTGCCACCTCAAGGCCCACCTCAACCGCGCCCTGGCCCGGACTGCCCTTGGGGATTGGCAGAGAGCCTGCCAGGATTTCCAGGCTGCCCTCCAGATGCAAGGGTACGAAGGTCGGCTTTTGGAAGACGTTATCGCTAGTTATTTCAAAATAGGTTGAGACACTTCCCAAAGGCTCCGCGCCGTCGCCGCGGCCACCTCCAACCTCTCTTAGAAATCGATGGGATTTGAATGGACAGTTAGAGGGATCGGCTCAAGCCTCCTCCGCCACTTCTCCCGTCTCGGGCCGCAGCAGCGGAAAGGCAATGACATCGCGAATGCTGGGAGCGTCGCACAGCAGCATCACCAAGCGGTCGATCCCCACGCCCAGGCCACCTGTGGGGGGCAGGCCATATTCCAAGGCGGTGAGAAAGTCTTCATCCAGAAAATGGGCCTCTTCATCGCCGGCTGCCTTCAGGGCTGCCTGGGCCTCCAGCCGCTGCCGCTGATCCACCGGATCGGTGAGCTCGGAGTAGGCGTTGGCCGTCTCCCGCCCAACGATGAACAGCTCGAAGCGCTCGGCCAACCCCGGTTTGCTGCGGTGGGGCTTGGTGAGGGGACACACCTCCAGGGGATAGTCCAGAACAAAGGTGGGCTGGCGCAGGCGGCTCTCGCAGCAGTGCTCAAAGGCTTTGACCAGCAACTGGCCGGGGGAGTCCTGGGGGGAGAGATCGGGGATCCCTTGGGCGGCCAAGGCCGGCAAGAGCTCTTCAGGGCATCCCTTTTCCACATCGATGAAAATGCCAGTGGCCTCCTCCACCAGCTCCTGCATCGTCACCCGTCGCCAGGGAGGGGTGAGGTCGATGGCTTCCCCTTGGTAGGTGAGCTGCAGGGATCCCCGCACCGCCAGGGCGGCGTTGCAGACCAGGGTTTCCGTCAGCTCCATCATGGTGTGGTAGTCGGCGAAGGCTTGATAGGCCTCTAGAGAGGTGAACTCCGGGTTGTGGCGGGTGGAGATGCCTTCGTTGCGAAAGACCCGCCCAATTTCATAGACTCGCTCGATCCCGCCCACCACCAGCCGCTTCAGGTGCAGCTCGGTGGCAATGCGCAAGTAGAGATCCAGATCCAGGGCGTTGTGGTGGGTAACAAAAGGCCGCGCCTCCGCCCCGCCGGGGATCACCTGCAACACTGGCGTCTCAATTTCCACAAAACCTCGCTCTTCCAGAGTCTGCCGCAGGGAGCGGATGATCTGGGCGCGGTCGAGCAAGGTCTGCTTGACCTCAGGGTTGACGATGAGATCGACGTAGCGCTGGCGGTAGCGTTTCTCCACATCCCGCAGGCCGTGCCACTTGTCCGGCAGCGGCAACAGCGCCTTGGTTAGCACCTGGTACTCGTCCACCCGCACCGACAATTCCCCTTTTTCGGTGCGCTTGAGGCAGCCCTTGGCCCCCAGCCAATCGCCCACGTCGATGAGCTTGTCCAAGTTCTTGAAGGCCAACTCCCCCATATGCTCCGTCAGCCGTTGCTTCTCCAGGTAAAGCTGGATGGTGCCGGAGCGATCCTGAAGGGTAAAGAAAGCCAGCTTGCCCATGACCCGCCGCGCCCGGATCCGCCCGGCCACCGCCACCTGCACATCCTCCCGCTCGCCGCCGGGCTCTAGGTCGGCAAATTGCTCCTGCAGCTCGGCAGCCAGATGGGTAACAGGAAAAGAATAGGCATAGGGCGGGATCCCTTGTTCCCGCAGGTGTTGGGCTTTTTCCAGGCGGGCGGCCCGTTGGGCGGCTTCGCTGCTGCTGGGGAGGGTAGACATGGCGGTGGATAGGCAATGGACAATGGAAGCCCCGTTAGGGACGGGATTTTTCAGGCTGCCGGCGGTGCGATCGCGTTAGCGGGACGGAGTCCTTTCGCGTTAGCGGGACGGAGTCCTTTGTCCTCCAGCCATGTGGACGCGAAGGGGACAAACTCACCTCCCCGCCGCTGAAAAAGGGCCAGAGGGGATCCCTGCAGTTCCCTTAGTTGCCGCAAGGGAGAGGCTACGCCCGCTGTGCGATCGTAGACCGCGTAGTAGCTGACGCCGGCGCGGGCATAGTCTTTGCGTTTGCGGCCCAGCTCTTCCCCTTTGCGCTTGGAGACAATCTCAATGACCACATCCGGCGGCTTACCCATCTCCCAGACCAGGTAGGTGCGATCTTCCTTGCGCTCAAAGCTGGCGGGGGGAGCCACCTCCAGGCTGAGCGTCACATCGGGCATCAGGGGGGGCAGTTTGAGGGCAGAGAACAGGCCAATATTGGCTGTGGCCAAAAAGGGGATCAGCTCCCCCGTGTCTTCGGCCTTGGGCTGGAAGGAGGCGTAGAGAGCGCTGGTGAGCAGGCGCTGCAGCTTCTCCGAGTGAATGCTGTCCACAGGCTCATCGTCCTCGATGACCAGGTCGCTGTTCGCGCAGCGGGTGTAGCCTTTATCCGGTGGCGGAGGAAATGCCGTCTTTGGCATCGAGGGCTGGACTGGGCTGGAGGGTGCGGAAACCATGCTCACCGGGATCCCTTGCTGGTGCCGCTAACTGAGGGCTGGGGTTTGACTCATGCTACTGAGCTGTTCGCGCAGCAGGCGTAACCTTTTTTGAGAGTAACAAAAGTCTTCGGGAAAGTGATGAAGGCACCACCAGAGCAGCCGACGATGTTCCTGCAGCAGGCGTAGCCTCTGGAGATAGGGCGCAGCAAAACCCGGCGACGGGATGAAGTGCAAGGGGATTTTCTTGGGCAACTGCCCTCATTCTGGGCTCTGGGAACTGGGCAGAGCCACGAGCAGAGCCTCCAGCACCCGCTGCACCCGGCTCAAGCGCAATCCATAATCTGACAAAACGGGACTGTTGGGAATGATGGCGTGGCGAAACCCCAGCTTGCTGGCTTCTTTCAAGCGCTGCTCCAATTGGGCCACCGGGCGCACCTGTCCTCCCAACCCCACTTCGCCGATCAAGACCGTCAAGGGATCCACCTGTCGATCCCGGAAGCTGGCGGCCACAGCCACTGCCACCCCTAAGTCGGCAGCCGGCTCGGCCACCTGAATGCCGCCGGCAGAGGCGATGTAGGCATCGTATTTGGAAAGCGGGATCCCCACCCGTTTTTCCAGCACAGCCAAGATCTGCAAAAAGCGGTTGATTTCAATGCCGGTGGAGGTGCGGCGGGGGGAACTGTAGCTGGTGGGGCTGACCAGGGCCTGCACTTCCACCACCAGAGGACGGGTGCCCTCACAGGCGACGATGGTGGCCGTTCCGGGTGTGGCCTGATCCCGGCTGCTCAAGAAAAGCTGAGAAGGATTGTCCACCTCCACCAAGCCAGAGGCGGTCATCTCAAAAACACCCATTTCCTGGGCTGCCCCAAAGCGGTTTTTGACGGCGCGCAATAGGCGGTGGCTTTGGAAGCGATCCCCCTCAAAGTACAAGACCGTGTCCACCAAATGCTCCAGCACCTTCGGCCCGGCCAGGGATCCGTCTTTGGTAACATGGCCTACAATCAGCAGAGCCACCCCCAGTTTTTTGGCCAGCCGCATTAACAGGCCGGTGCATTCCCGCACCTGGGAAACGGATCCCGGCGCCGAGGTGAGCTGCCCCCAGAAGATGGCTTGAATGCTGTCGATCACCGCCACCTGCGGTTGCAGAGCCTGGATCTCCGCCACGATGGCCTCCAGGTCGGTCTCGGCCAAGAGGTAGAGCTGCTCGCTTTCCACCCCCAGCCGATCGGCGCGTAGCTTGATCTGCTGGGCTGATTCTTCCCCCGACACGTATAAGATGGGCCCGCTCTTGGCCAGGTGGGCAGCGCTCTGCAGCAGCAGGGTGCTCTTGCCAATGCCCGGATCCCCGCCGATGAGCACCAGGGATCCCGGCACAATGCCGCCCCCCAGCACCCGATCAAACTCGCCAAAGCCGGAGGAAAGGCGAGGGTGGCGATCTGAGGAGACCTGGGAGAGGGGGAGGGCCGACCGGGGGATCCCATTGGCGCGGTTGGACCTAGGAGCGAGGGCTTGGGCCCGTGGGGACTTGGCCGCTGGGGCGACGACCACTTCCGTCAGGGTGTTCCAGGCGCCGCAATGGTCGCAGCGGCCCAAAAACTTGGCATAGCGCTCGCCGCACTGGCTGCACTCCCAGACGGTTTTGGCCTTGGCCATAGCCGGGGACTCCTAGGCCTGGGGAGCAGCGGCGACAGGAAGGGGCACCTCCGGCAAGACCAGGGATCCGCACTGGGCGTGGTGGCGCAGCAGATGGTCGCAGAGGACCAGGGCCACCATCGCCTCCACCATCGGCACTGCCCGCGGCAAGACACAGGGATCGTGGCGTCCCCGCGCCGCCAAAACCGTCTCTTGCCCATTGAGGGTGACGGTGTTTTGAGGCTGGCGAATGGTGGCAGTGGGCTTAAAGGCTACCCGCAGGACGATGTCTTCGCCGTTGCTGATGCCCCCCTGGATGCCGCCGGAGCGGTTGCTGCGGGTACGCCAGCCGGCAGGGGTCATGTAAAACTCGTCGTTGTGCTGCTTACCCGTCAAGTAGGTGCCGGCAAACCCAGAGCCGATCTCAAACCCTTTGCTGGCCGGCAGGGACATCACCGCCTTGGCCAAGTCGGCCTCCAGCTTGTCAAACACCGGGGATCCCAGCCCGCGCGGCACCCGGCGGGCTACACACTCCACCACTCCCCCCAGCGAATCCCCTTCCCGCGCCGCCTCCTCAATTTTTTGGATCATGGCCGCCGCCGCTTGGGGATCGGGGCAGCGGACGATGTTGGCCTCCACCTGCTCTGCCGTCACCGAGCTGGGATCCACCTGGGCTTCCACGTCTTTCACCCGCTGCACATAGGCTAGGATCTCCACTCCCGCCGCCAGGCGCAGGATCTTCTTGGCAATGGCCCCGGCAGCCACCCGGCCAATGGTCTCTCGCGCTGAGGCCCGTCCTCCCCCCTGCCAGTTGCGGATGCCGTACTTGGCCTGGTAGGTGGCATCGGCATGGGAGGGGCGGAAGGTGGTGGCCATTTCGCTGTAATCCTGGGGGCGGGCATCCTGGTTGCGTACCAGGATGTGGATGGGGGTGCCAAGGGTGAGGCCCTGGAAGACTCCCGAAGTGATCTCGCAGCGATCGGCTTCCTGGCGCGGCGTGGTGATGGAGCTCTGGCCAGGGCGACGCCGATCCAGCTCCGCTTGAATGTCGGCCTCGGTCAACGGCAGGCGGGGCGGACAGCCATCTACCACCACCCCCACTGCCCCACCGTGGGACTCGCCGTAGGTAGTAACCGAAAACAGGACGCCGAAGGAGTTGCCGTTGGCCATGGGATCCCGAACTTTTGGGTTTGCAACTTTGTCTTGCAACTATTCTGCAACAGGGGGCTGCCCGGCGGCGCGGTGCCACTGACGGCAGCAGGCGATCCCCCGCAACACCAGGTGAGGATCCCAATGTAGTGGAGTGAGGAGTGAGGCTCTCTTCTCTCCGCTCTTTCCTCTCTGCTCTCTGCTCAAGGACTCCGTCCCGCTGTCGCTAACGGGGTTTTGCCGGTAACTTTGCAGGTGGGAGTAGAGCCACTCCCCATCCCCGCCGGTCAGCAGCAAAGGGCCTTGGGGAAAGCGGCGACGCCAGTCGGCAATAAACTCCCGCAACCCCGCCAGCAGAGTGTGGAGAATGCCGCTGCGGATGGCAGCCACGGTGTCGTTGGCCCAGCGAGGGGGCAAGGGATCCTGCGGATCCCACTGCACTTTGGGCAGCAGGGCTGTGTGATCAGCCAACGCTTGCGCCTGCAGCCCTAGGCCGGGCAAGATCGCCCCCCCCACCAGGGATCCTTCAGAGTCAGCTCCTGTGAGGGTCAGGGCAGTACCCGCGTCGATCACCAAACAAGGCCAGCCGTAGTGGATCCCGGCAGCCCACAAGGCCAAGGCCCGATCCAGCCCCAGCCCTGGGTAGGGATCCCGCAGCGGCACCTGCGATAGCTCCAATCGATGCACCCAAGGGGATTCCGGCGGCAGGGGAGCAGAGCCCACAGGAGCCAGCCACAGCTCTGTCTGCTGCGGCCAGGACAAGGGCTGGTGGGCAGGAAACCGCTCCACCTTCACCAGGGTCTCCCCCACAAACCAGCCCCAGCGCACGTGAGTGTTGCCCAGCACGGCTGCCAGCCATTCACGACAGCGGTGCGAAGCGCTGAGATCTGCCCCCTCCTCAAAACTCATGCAGCAGCTCTGCCTCCACGCGAAACAGCTCCACCGGCTGGTCGACAGGGATCCCGGCCAACCTCTTAGCGGTAGCAAGCTGCCATTCTGTCGTCAAAGCCTCTCCCGGCAGCAACACCGCTCCCCGGGTTCCAGAGCGGACAAATAGGCCCATGCGGGTGGGATCCACCTGCTCCACAGCGGCAAAAGGACTCCGTCCTGCCGACGCAATGGGCACCACCCGCCGCACAATGGCTACCTGAATGGAGGCCGACTCCAGCTCCCCGGGTTGCAGAGGTACGTAGCGCCAATCGCGGGTGACTGCCCCCACCGCCGCCCGGATGGTGGCCCTGACCAGGTCCTCGCCGCTGGGATCCAAGCTGCCCCAGCAGCCACGGGGCCGACCCTCTGTACTCACCGTTACAAAAACCCCCGCAGAGCGCCGCCAGTGGGGCGGGATCTCGTCTGGAGGTGGCAGCACCTGGCCGGTGGCGAAGTAGTAGGCAATGGCCTGACGCGCCAGCGCCGGCAGGGTGTCAGGGAGAGGTTGTCGCCGGCTGGGAGAGGGGATCCCTTCTGAATCGGACTCCGTCCCGCCAGTGCGATCCCGTAAGCGGTGCGAGGCACCCATGGACTCCGGCGGAGGAACAGGGGCAGTTGTCTCAGAAGGCTGCGGCAGGGATCCCGTCCACAAGCCCAGCCCCGCAGCCAGGAGCAGGCCGATCGCGTTAGCGGGACGGAGTCCAATCGCGTTAGCGGGACGGAGTCCTTGAAGACCCAGCAATCGAACCGTGAAGTGAACTCGGCAGGTGAACACCCAAGAGAATCCCGTTGGTGGTCACAACAACCGTACTCTAAAAGCTACGTCCCCGCTGCTGCAAATACTTGAAAACGGTGTTTAGATCCTTGTCGCCGCGCCCAGAACAGTTGACCACCACCCGCTGCTGAGGGCCGAGCTGTGGGGCCAAAGTTTTCAGGTAGGCCAGCGCATGGGCCGTCTCCAGCGCGGGGATGATCCCTTCCAGCCGCGACAGCAGCAGCAACGCCTCTACGGCCTCATCATCGGTGGCAGCGTAGTACTCGGCTCGTCCAATTTCTTTCAGATAGCTGTGCTCGGGCCCTACACCGGGGTAATCCAAGCCGGCGCTGATGGAGTGGGCCTCCTGCACCTGCCCTTCTTCATCCTGCAGTAGGTAGCTCATGGCTCCATGCAGGACTCCAATCCGACCGCGGTTGAGGGTGGCAGCGTGGCGGGGCGTGTGCAGCCCTTCTCCGGCGGCTTCGATGCCGATCAGTCGCACCCCTGGATCCCGGACAAACTCGTTGAACAGCCCCAGCGCGTTGGATCCACCCCCCACACAGGCCAGCAACACATCCGGCAGCCCTCCCCATTTTTCCTGGCACTGCTGCCGCGTCTCCTGGCCGATGACATCGTGAAAGGCCCGCACCAGCTTCGGGTAAGGGTGGGGCCCCGCCACCGTGCCGATGACGTAGTGGGTGGTCTCCACGTTGGTTACCCAGTCGCGGATGGCCTCGGAGAGGGCGTCTTTGAGGGTGCGCGTGCCCGATTCCACTCCCCGCACCTCAGCGCCCAAAAGGCGCATCCGCTGCACATTGGGGGCCTGCCGCTCCATATCCAGCGCCCCCATGTAGATGACGCATTCTAGGCCAAAGCGGGCGCACACGGTTGCCGTGGCCACCCCATGTTGGCCGGCGCCAGTCTCGGCAATGATCCGCCGCTTGCCCATGCGCACCGCCAGCAGCACTTGGCCAAGGGCGTTGTTGATCTTGTGGGCGCCGGTATGGTTGAGATCTTCCCGTTTGAGGTAGATCTGCGGGCCGCCGTAGTATTCGGTTAGCCGCTGGGCAAAGTAGAGGGGGCTGGGCCGCCCAACAAAATCCCGCAGCAGGCTGTGAAACTCAGCGCGAAAATCGGGATCCCGCCAATGCTGCTCAAAGGCTTCCTCCAGCTCTGTCAGGGCGCTCATCAGGGTTTCCGGCACAAACCGACCCCCAAACGGCCCAAACCGCCCCTGGGGATCCGGACGCACTTGAGGGTCGAGAGGATCCAAAACACGAGGGGGAGAAGCAAGAGGAGCTGAGGTCATGGCAAAATCCGTCCGGGCCTTGCAGCCTGCAATAAGAGATTGAGACGAGCTTTCCCATTCTACAGAAGTTGGGAACTCGAGAAGGGGGGGTGGCCAACCTCTCCTCTCTTTTCCTGCCGTTCTCCCCCAACAGGGATCCCGAAAAGTTGTTTTGAACAAGGGTCTTCCCAGGATTTTTAAGATAAGGCCGTCCGATTTTGAGGCGGCCTTATGGACAAGCATCTGCAAGAGTTGCTCCAGCAAGAAGATCAAAAGCGCAGAGATGAAGAGGTGCGGCGCACCTATGCCCTTTCTCAAAAGTCCGAGGGGATGGTGATCCTTCTGTCTATTCTGCTTGCCTTCGGAGCCTACCTCTACACGCGGCGGTGGAAAGCTTTGATGGTTTTTCTGGGCTGGTGTTTCTTCCTTGGCGTGTTGTTTAGCGACGACGAGGGAGAGGTTTCCCTACCCGGACTGTTTCTGGCCTCTACCTGGGCAGCGGTAGACAATTGCAGCGCTATCCAGCGGGCAAGAGAAGAAATTGAACGGCTGCGCTCCGGCCAAAACCCTGATGTTGATCGGCAAACTTAAACTTGGTCGACAAAACAAAATAGTGGCCCAAAAATCGGTATTTTATTTCAAACTCTCGAAAAAGATGCTATACCTACTATTTCAAGTGGCACCCAGATACAAGCGGCGCAACCGACCCATTCTCAACGGCAGTGAAACTTGGATTCTCATTCCCTTTGTCTTTTGGGAAAGAGCTTGGACAAACCAAATTCTGTCCCCCTAGGAGAGGGGCTGGAGGTGAGAGAGCTTAGGATAGCTACAGATTAGAGCAATCAAAACCATGAAGTCTGCTGCTCGCCTAGCTTGTCTGCTTGCCGGACTGATCCTAGGAGCGGGGATCCCCGTCATTGCTCCCGCCCCTGCCCTTCCCGTTGCCCAAGCCGGTTTCCGGCCCTATCTCAATGCCCGTTTCGGCTACCGCATCGACTACCCGGCAGACTTCATTCCGCAAGGGGAATCGGACAACGGCGATGGCCAAGTGTTTCTCGGTCAAGACGGGGCTGAGCTGCGCGTTTGGGGTGGGTACAACATTTTTCAAGCAACGCCCGCCAGCGCCCTGCAGGAAGAACTTCGCCGCAGCCGGGAAAACCAGCGCCAGGTTACTTACCAAACCGTTGGCCGGGATTTCTTCGTGGTCTCCGGCTACGAGCCCGTTCGTGTCAGCGGTGCGGAGCCCTTTGGCCAGCGGATTTTCTATCTCAAAACAGTTGTCCGCCCTTCGCTGCAAGCTGGCTTTGAGTTCGTGTACCCGGCCAGCCGGCGCGAGCGCTATGACCGAGATGTGGAAGCTATAGCCCGTTCCCTGCGCCTTGCCGATCCCTGAGCTAGACCCAAGTTGGGGCATGATCGTAGGGATCCCTGGCAAAACCCAATGGCCGAGAGACCGCTGGATAGTTGGCTGCAGGAACGCATGCGGGTTGTTGGCCTGTCTTCTTGGCGCGCTTTACAGGCCCAAGCGGGGATCAGCCGCCGCGCCCTTGATCAGGTGCGCCGAGGGAAGTGGGGATCCCTGCGCCTGGAGCAACTGCAAAAGTTGGCTGCCGCTCTGCAGTGGGATTTGGGATCCCTACTGCGCCTCAACGGGAATGACAAAATGGAATCCACCGATTCCTCAGAAGTCCTCTTCTCTCTGCTGCAGCCGCTGCTGACCAGCTACCCCACTGTCCGCCAGATTGCCCAGCGCAAGCCCGATTGGCCGGCCCAAAACGTGACAGCTCTGTTTCGCTCCTTAGACGCTCTGCTGCAGCGCTGGGGGTATGAGCCCATCGGCAACCCCCTGGAGTCCGTCCCCTTTGATCCGCAACGGCATCAGCCGGATCAGCCGGATATTCAGAAGGGGGATCCCGTTTACATTCGCTTTGTCGGCTACCGCCGCGGTGACCACATCCTCTGCCCAGCCAAAGTCAGCCGTTCCCTGCCTGGAGGATTGAGCTGATGGCACCTGCCCCCAAAGCGACCCTAGCCATTGATTTTGGCACCAGCAACACGGTGGTGGCAGTTTGGGATCCCGCCCAAGCAGTGCCCCGTCTCCTCACTCTTCCCGGCCTCTCTCGCCCAGACCACTCGGCTATTCCCAGCTTGGTCTACGTGAAGGGAAAAGGCCAGCTCCTGGTGGGGGAAACCGTGCGCGCCGGTCGGTGGGGGGCAGTGGATCCGCAACGGCTGTTTCAGGGGTTTAAGCGGGACTTGGTGGCGGAGTTTGTCCCTCCGCCGCGAGTTCTAGATGGAGAGCGCTACGACGCCGAGAGGGTGGCCCAAGCTTTTTTGCAGACGGTGATGGAAGCTGTCCCGAAAGAACACCTGCAGCCGCAACAGCTGGTGTTCACCGCCCCTGTCGGCTCTTTTGAGCGCTACCTCAATTGGCTGCGGGGAGTGGCCAGTGCCTGTGGCTGGGATCCCGTTCAAATTGTCGATGAAGCCACGGCAGCAGCCCTGGGCTATGCGGTTGGCCAGCCGGGATCCCTAGTGCTGGTGGTGGATTTCGGCGGCGGTACCTTGGATCTCAGCCTGGTGCGCACCCTCGCTCCCCAAGCGGGTAGCCCTGTCCTCAAAGCGGAGGTGATCGCCAAGGCCGATGCCTATGTGGGCGGGGTGGACATCGACATTTGGATTGCCGACTACCTACTGCAGCAACTGGGGCTAAGCCGACAGCAAATTGGAGCTCTGGGCTGGCTCAACCTCCTGGAGCAGGCGGAACAGCTCAAGATCGCCCTTTCCACTCAGATGGAAGCGGTGGGCAGTTGGTTTGACGACGAAGCCCTCACTGCCCATGAGTTGAAGTTAAGCCGGCAGGAGCTGGAAGAGATCCTGGAAGCTCGTCAGCTTTTGGATCAAATCCGCCAGTGCCTAGACGACGTTCTCCTCACCGCCCAGGCGAGGGGATTGGGCAAGAACCAAATTGAGCAGGTGCTCTTGGTAGGAGGCAGCTCCCAACTGCCAGCAGTTCAAGAGCTGCTGCGCTCCTACTTCGGCAAAAAGAAAGTGCGCTGCGAACGCCCCTTCGATGCTGTGGCCCTGGGCGCCCTGCAGGTGGGCCGCCAGGTGAAGCTGGAGGATCGCCTGCACCACAGCTATGCCCTCCGCCTCTGGGATCCCTTGCAGAAAAGCTACATCTACTACCCCCTCTTCGAACAGGGCAGCCCCTATCCCTGCCGACGGGCTGAGCCCTTGATCCTGCAAGTGGCCAACGACGGACAAACGGAGATTCGCCTAGAGGTGGGAGAAGTGGCCCAGGTAGTCCAGTCGGAAGTGGTTTACGACGAGCTGGGGCGGATGAGCAGCCGGCAGCTCACCCGGCAAACCGATTTCCGATCCCTAGCTCCTCTTGGATCCCTGCCCATTCGCCTCAGCGAGACGGAGTCCTTACCGGTTTGTCTGGCCCGTTTGCAGCCCCCTGGCCGCGTGGGAGAGGATCGCCTTCGCATCGAATTTGCCATTGATAGCTCGCGGCGCTTGTTGGTCACCATCACCGACCTGCAAACTCAGGCGCTCTTGGCAGAGGCCCAGCCTGTAGCCACCTTGAGTTAAGAGACGAAAGTAGAGAGAAGAGAGCGTCTTCACTGCAACGGAAGACAAAGAAAGCAATGTAAAGGGCACGACATGGCCACGATTCCCAACTCTCATCTCCCCTTGTGAGAGAGGGGTCGGGGGCTTGAGGAGAGTAGAGAGCGGTTGCGCCGACGGCGTGGGGTCTCAGGGGAAGGATCTCAATCATTGATATTGTTGATATTGATTATTGATTGAGAATGGCTGCATATCCAGTGATCTCTGTAGCGACTTGATGAATAATCTGAGCGATGGGATATGAATCTGATTTGCGTTTAACTACACTTCTTCTCTTGAGCTACCTTGGGAACAAATCTTGCTCTTGTCACCACCGCCCCATTTTGCCCGTCCTCCCCTCGACTTTATTCCGCCCGCCTATAGCGCCTGGGTGCTACGGCTCGTCCACGGGATCCTGCCCCTGCTCTTGCGGGTGAGGGTGCGGCGCTGGCTTCCTTCCGGCATTGCCAAAATCGAGGCCACAGGGGCGGAGATCTTGGCGCGGCTCTACCACCAGTTCCAGGAGGGTCAAATTCGCCTAGTCCTGGCTTTCCGACATGTGGAGGTGGATGACCCGCTGGTGGGCCTGTACGTTCTATCTCGCCTGGTGCCCGAAGCCGCCCGTCGACAAGGGATCCGCCTTCGAGAACCCCTTCACGCCCATTTTCTCTACGACCGGGGCATGCCCCTCTGGGGAGGGGAATGGCTGGGGTGGCTGTTGTCTCGCCTGGGCGGGATCCCTATACGCCGCGGTCGGAGGGTGGATCGGGTGGCGCTAAAGGCGGCCCGGCAACTGCTCCTGGATGGGCAATTTCCCTTTGCAATCGCCCCAGAAGGAGCCACCAACGGCCACAGCGAACGGATCAATCCCCTGGAACCGGGAATGGCTCAGCTGTGCTTTTGGTGCGCCGAGGACCTGGCCAAAGCTGGTCGCTCAGAGACCGTCATTTTGCTGCCCATTGGCATTCGGTACTACTACACGGATCCCTCCTGGACGAAGCTGGAGCGCCTGCTGGCGCGCCTTGAGCACCTGAGTGGGTTGACGCCTCCGAAGCCAGAGCCAAGATCCTCCAGGAGCCCCAACCTTCGCTACACCCAGCGGATCTGCCGCCTAGCCCAGCATCTCCTGGGACAACTGGAAGCCTTCTACGACCTACCTCCTTTTGTCTCCGAAAGAGATGATAAAGAGCCACCGCTAGAGCAGAGGCTAGCCCCTGGCCACTTTAACGCTCGCCTGGAGCGGCTGCTCCACAGAGCCCTGGAAACCGCAGAGACCTACTTTGGCCTATCTCCCCAGGGGGATTGGAACAGCCGCTGCCGCCGCATTGAAGAAGTCGCCTGGATCCAGATTTACCGAGAAGAATTGCGGCATCCTGGATCCCTGTCTCCCCTGCAGCGGGGGTTGCTCGACTGGAAAGCCCACCAGGCAACGCTCTACCTGCAGCACATGCGCTTGGTGGAAAGCTGTGTAGCCGTCCAGGAAGAGTATTTGCTGAGCAAACCCTCTTTTGAGCGGCTGGCAGAAACTGCCCTCATTCTATTTGATGTGCTGGCCCGCCTTCGAGGGGAATCCTACCCAGCCCGCCCTCGCCTAGGCTGGCGGGGGGTTCACGTGACCGTCGGGGATCCCATCTCCGTTAGCGAGCGGTTAGAGCGGTATTGCCGAGGCCGCCAGGAAGCCAAACAGGCGGTGACCGAGCTAACTCAGGATGTTTTTTCTTTCCAATTTCTTTCTTTTTCTTCCAATTTCTAGGGATCCCCCAAAGGGGGAACCAGCTTAGGTGAGAAGCCTGGCACTACCGCCGAGAGACTGCCGAGAGATAAACCACCTTCCCGTCATAGAACAGAGCTGAGCCTTGGTCGCCCCGCTGGGACTCTGCTCGGTACTCCCAGCAGCAATAGGAACTCACTGTGGTTTTCCACAACCAGGTGAGGTACTGCTCCGGCCTCGCTCACCTCGGTGATGGTTGCTTCCTGGGTTTGCAGTTCTGGAAGGCGATAGGCAACTTCCTGCTCCCCCTGAGAAAAGAGAGGGAAAACCTGGAAACTGCCCTCTTGAATGGGATCCCCAATACGCAAGGTTGGAAAGTTAAGGCTGGCCATCGACTCCTCCTTCTCGTTGAAGTTGCAAGGGTGTTGCGGAAGCTGCCCTTCCCCTTGTTGGCTTGGGATCAGCTCGCCGGATCCTGCTCCAATCTAAAGTCCTTTGGAAATGCTCCCTTCCTAAAAAAAAGAGGTGAGGGGACAGCCTTCGCCTTTCGGGACTCTGGTAGCGCGGCTGGAAATCATCCTGACCAAAAGAGAGGGATCCCTAAAAAAGGGATCCCTGCCTCAATATCTGGGGTTGATCTCTAGCCTGAAATAATTGAAATTAATCAGCACTAGTGAGTATCAAAGCACTCCGGGACTAGTCCCGCTCAATGTACAAAAAAAGCACTGCCATGCCCACTGCAGGAAGCAGCCAACCAACAATGGGGATAAAAATCCAAGGAAGATAAGCAGCAGCGTAAGAACCGGTCATGATTTTGCTCCTCTCAAGTGACTTGACAAACTTGACAACTAATTTACCAGCCCTCGAAAGATGGCGTCGATCCCGGCAAAGTTCTCCAGCAGGAAATAGGCAGCGAACACGCCACCCATACCTCCCAAGAAAAATCCTGCCGTCAGATCCCCCCAACCCCGAGCTGTAGCCAGAGGAGCGGCCCCCGGTGTTTCCGGCTTGTTTCCGAAGGTAACGCTGCCATAGGCCGACATGCAGGCGGTTCCCAGCAGCACAATCGCCATCGCCGTAACCAGCCCGCCTAAGTTAGCTGCCTCAGGGTAATCCCGCAGCGGCCCCAGCACAATTTCTGGCCCTACCAAGAAATAGCCATGGGCCAGCCCAATTTCTAGACCCCGCAACAGCGGCGATAAGCCAGGACGGTTGATGGGGAGATTGTTGATAAACAGACGGGTGACAGGAGAATCGCTGATGGGCGTCGAAAGATGCCCCTCGCAGGGATCGTCGTTAAAGGTGCGAATGTAATCCATGTCCGAATGTCCTGCCTGGAATTTTGCGATTCATTCTACGGGGCCTAAGTTACCCTCTCGGCAACCACCACCCGGATCGTTAAAAAAGTTCATGCTCGCTTAACACAGAGATAGCTCTTGTGACATCCTCTCAACACTCACCCTAACAACCAGTTGGCTGTCTTGTAGTGGAAATCCTTGCGCTGATTGGCTACTTTGAGATGGGCCTTCGCCACTCGCCTTAAGGCTTTCTTACGGCGGTTTGACCCTTGCTTCTTGCGGGATAATGACCGCTGTAATCTCTGTAACCGCTTTTGTGCTTGGCGATAATACTGGGGAACTGGAACAGACTCCCCTGCATTGGTCACCAAAAAGGATTTCAACGTGATGGGTAGCCCCGGAAAAAGTGGTAGATACAACAGCATCGAAAGGCCTAACTGAATTCAGCTAGGCCATAAAAACCATGCGGCTTTGTACCCCTACCTATTGCGGGCTACTACCAGACTAACAGACTAAAAACCTCAAACTTACAGGCTCGAGCCCAAGCCCACATAGGAGCCATAGAAGAAAAGCCCAACTACCGTGAGCACACCCAAACCGGCAACCACGGCCACTATCCACAAAGGGATCCTTGCTTGACTGGTCATAGCAACTGGTCTCCAAAAGAACTAAAGACGGAACTAGCAGCAATTACATTTTCGGTAACAAGGGAACAAAAGCTGGCCAAAAGCCAACTGTATCCCTTGCCAGCCCCTTTCAACTCTAAGAAGAGCAGAGTGGGATCCTGGCCTCAGTTGAGAAAGTAGCTGGAGAACAACAGCCCAACCACAAACACCAGCAGCAAACCCAGGTAAAGGGAAGTGCGGTTTAGCTCCACCGGTTGGGAGTTGGGATTCCTTTCGGGTTGATCAGCCATTGGGTTCACCGTTGAATAAACTGCATTGCAGCAATGGCTCCCAAGAAGAAAACCGTTGGGATCGCCAAGGTATGCACCGCCAGCCAACGGACGGTAAAAACAGGGTAAAAAACGGGTTCATCAGATTTAGTGGCCATAGATATCACCCTACGCAAAAAGCTCAATCAACTTACAAATTGCAACAACGAATAGCCCACTTACCCACGGGCACTCCTAGCGAGTCAGCCTCTCCAGCTCCTCCAGAGCATTGAAGCGATCGCTAACGATCGGCAACTCCTGGCGCTCTGCCGTGAAATACTCATTGGGGCGCGGGGTGCCAAAAATATCATAGGCCAGGCCAGTGCTCACAAAAAGCCAGCCTGCCAAAAACAAAGCGGGAATGGTCAGGGCGTGAATAACCCAGTAGCGGACACTGGTAATGATATCGACAAAAGGTCGCTCTCCGGTGCTGCCAGCCATGAAACTCCTCCCTAGGGTAGGGGCAAAAGTGCTTTCTGAACTTTCTGAGTCTATAACACAATGATAAGGATTTGGATGCACAACTACAAGTTACGAGACCCTTGCTTAGGCCCTTTGCTGTCAAGCCGGATCCCGTCTTGCATAGGTAAAATCTCCTAAGGGATCCCTGCGGCGAACCTTCTTACCCGAGTTTTCAGAATCTCACTGCCAAAGGGCGCAATCCCAAGGGGCATCGAGGGCTTGAGGATGGGGCGGAAGTTTGAGATAAGCTGGCCCTGAGGGGATGTTGTTGGAACAGGAGTGACAGCTATGCGGTGCTCGTGGCCCCTAGCTCTGAGCTTGTGTTGGACGCTGGGCTGGTCGGGTGTCAGCTTGCCGGCTTGGTCCCAAGGGGTGGAGCAGCAAGCCTCGCTGGCCTGGACCGACCCCTACGTGGCGGCTCTGGAACGTCAGACAGATGTGGTGATCACCCAAGAACCCCTGTCAGCCACCCTGACCCGTCTGGAATTGGCCCAGTGGCTGACGGAGTTTTTCGGCTACATTCCCAATCCCAACCAGGTGCAGGAGATTCGCGACCTGGAGCCCAACACCCCCGACTATTGGACTGCCCAAGCCGTGCTACAGGCGGGGGCGATGCGCCTATACGAGGGCAACGAGTTTCGCCCGCAAGGGGACATTACCCACCTAGAAGCCCTGGCCATTTTGGTGCGGGCTCTGCAATTGCCTGCTCCCACTCAGGCCGATATTGAGCGCTGGATGGCTCTGTACACCGATGCGGCTGATGTGCCGGAGGTAGGGCGGGCTTTTGTGGCCATGGCAGGCGAGGCGGGGCTGCTGGTGAATGTGCCGGATCCAGCTCGTCTTCAGCCCAATCGCGTGCTGAGGCGAGCAGAAGGGGCGGTGTTGTTGCATCAGGCCCTGGTGTATCGCGGTCAGCTTCCGCCCTTGCCACCCCCTGTGGCCCAGTTGCGTCCCTCCCCAGCGCGGGTGGCCGAGACTGTCCAACCCGAAATCTTCCAAACGCGGATCACTCCCGAGGGAGGAAGTGTTCCTGCAGGGGGAACCTTGACCATTGAAGCGCAGGCCACTCCCAACGGCAGGGCTACGGTTGATATCGGCGGCGTGGTTCAGGGTCTGCCGATGCAGGAGGTGCAGCCCGGCTACTACCGCGCAGTTTATAGCCTTGGTCCTCAGGATGCCGTCTTTGGCCCCGACATCAGTATTCAGTTGACCCTCAATGGCGTCAGTACCCGCGTTCAACGGCGGCTACCTCAACTGGCCTTGGGCAATGTCGCTCCCCCGCCGGTGGAGTCGGTATTTCCGCCCCCGGCTCCTCTGCCGCAGCCGTCCCCTGCCCCTCTGACTGCAGCCGGCAATCGCTATCCGCGCATTGAGGCCATTCGCTTGGATCCCCAGCGCGACTTGGTGGAAGGGGACATTCTCACCATTGCCATTTGGGGGGAATCTGGAGGGATCGCCCAGTTTGATCTGGGGAATCTGGCCCTGAACCAGCCGATGCGGGAGGTACGACCCAACCACTACGAAGGCACCTACGTGGTAGCCCCCACCCACCAGGCCAACAATCCCACCTTGAGGATTGTGCTCACCAAGGACGGCCTCAGCCAGGAACATCGGGAGATTTTTCCTTTTTCCATCGATGGCTCCAGAGGAACCCGCTCCACCATTCAGCCGGTTTCCGCACCCGTCGCCACGGGACTGCCCCAGATTTTCAGTGTCACCACCAACAGCACCAATCTGCGCATGGGAGAAATTCTCAAAGTCACCATGCGAGGGGATCCGGGGGGGCGGGCTGCTTTTCGGATTGTTGGGGTAACGCCGGAAGTCGAAATGCGGGAGGTGGCGCCGGGCCTATACGAAACCCAGCAGCAGTTGCCCTTCAACATGCAGCCGGTCAACAACGGCATCATCGAGGTGATTTTGCAAAGAGGGGGCCAAAAGACCACCCAAACCAGCCCCTCGCCCATTACCATCGCCCCTTAGCTAGGATCCCCGAGAAGGCTAAACTGCTGCCTCAAAGGGATCGGCGCTGCGCTGGATCTGGGTAGAGAGCTTGGGGATTACCTGCAGGTTGAACTGTTGCTCGAAGACTTTTTTCTTCTCGTTTAAGCTCCACAACTCTAGGGCACAGTCGTCCTTGGGATGCCTGGGATCCAAAATCAACTCCATGCGGCGGGGGCCTTCTCCCAGGAGCTGAAAACGGCAGTGCAGGGCTTGAATGGCCTGCAGGCGGCGGCGATCCAAAGCACAGGCTATGCGCAGCAGGGGGCTCAGTTCCAGCACCACTTGGCGATCCCGCTCGTCGCTGAGGCGCTGGAAGTTCTCGTGCTTCTTCTTGGGAGGCGATTTGCGGTGGTAGCGGGCCAAGTTGGCGATCACCTCCACCTCTTCTTCGTTGAAGCCCAAGAGTTCTCCATGGCGGATCAGGTAGTAGGAGTGCTTGTGGTGGGCGGCATGGCTGATGAAGTGGCCGCAGTTGTGCAGCATGGCCGCCGCCCAGAGAAGAGCCCGCTCCCGGGATCCCCAGCCATGCAGGATGCCGCGGGTTTGATCGAAAAGGCTGAGGGCAAACTCGGCCACCCGCTCGGCATAGGGGATCTCCACCTGGTATTTTTCCGCCAACTTGAGGACGCTGCGCCGCCGCACCGAGCTGTGGTAGCGCAGCCGATCCTCAATCAGCCCTTGGCCGATCATCCAATCCACGATCAGCCCTTCCCGCAGAGCCCGTTCGCAAAACTGGATCCGCTCCACCCCCAGCAGGGTCATCACTTCTTCCAAGATGACCGCCCCGGCTAGGATGATCTCCCCCCGCCTTTCCCCCAGGACGGGCAGCTTTTGCCGTTCGGCCACCGTGAGGGAGCGCAGCTCTTTGATGTAGCCGCGCAGGGCTTCCAGGCTGAACTCATACCCCTGCAGGCGATGGGGGAGAGCGCCCAACCGACGGCGGGCATCCAACTGGGCCAGGCACTCGACGGTGCCAGAGGTGCCCACCAAAGGCAGGGATCCCTGTTGTTGTGAAGAGGCAAGGATCCGCTTCATCTGCTCGATGGGGGATTCCAGCATGCCGCGGATGTGCTGGCGCAGGGCTTGCAGTTCGGCAGAAGTGGGCGGGTCGTGGTGCAAAAAAGCCTGGGTCAGACGCACTGCCCCTACCTTGACGCTGCGCAGAAACTCCGGCTCTTGGCCATTGCCCAAAATCAGCTCGGTGGAGCCGCCACCAATATCCACCACCGCGTGCAGCCGGTTGTGGAACTCCATCGCCGAGAGCACCCCCAGGTAGATGCGGCGGGCCTCTTCCTGCCCCGAGATTAACTCCACCCGCAGGCCCAGCTCCCGTTCAATCCGCTTCAAAAACTCCAGCCCATTGGGGGCCTCGCGCACAGCACTGGTAGCCACGGCAACAATATCCTGCACCTGAAAGCTCTCAGCAATGCGGCAAAACCGCTCCAGAGCCGTCCGGGCCCGTTCCATAGCTGCAGGCGTGAGGGCGCCCGTCTGGCTGCAAAACTCCCCCAGCCGGACGGTGGCTTTTTCGCGGGAGATGATGGTGAAGCTAGGGATACGGGGATTGATGCGCACCACCACCATGTGGAGAGAGTTGCTGCCCACATCGATGGCGGCCAGAACGGGGGCAGCCCAAGATTCAGGACGAGAAGCCGGGCCGGTTTCGGAAACTGGGGGAGCAGAGGCGACAGGGCATTCCGTGAAGTCGGTGCGCGAAGAGATCATGGCTCGGGTAAGGGGGTCAACCCCTTTAGGATACTGTGTACTTTCCCCCCTTGTTCCGGGCCGAGTCGTGAGGTGAGGTTCGCGGTTGACTCGGCAAACAGGGGAATTGATTAGCTGGGGATCCCTGCCGCTCTCGCCCCAGCCTAAGATAGGGACACAGTATTTGATTTGTTTGTTTCAAAGTAGGTTCCGATGTCTCAGCCAGCCGAATCACCTCAGAAGGCCAACAGCACCCTCAAACTGCTGCGCACTCACGAGTCTCCCAAACTGGAGCGCATCCGCCACACCACTTCCCATGTCCTGGCTATGGCGGTGCAAAAGCTGTTTCCCAAGGCCCAGGTGACCATCGGCCCCACAACCGACTACGGCTTCTACTACGATTTTGACCATCCCGAGCCCTTCACGCCGGAAGATCTGGATCGCATCAAAAAAGAGATGCAGGCAATCATCAAAAAGGGCCTGCCGGTGATCCGCGAGGAGGTGAGCCGTGAAGAGGCCAGGCGCCGCATCGAAGCCCTCGGAGAACCCTACAAGCTGGAGATCTTAGACAGCATTCCCGAAGGGGAGGTCATCAGCATTTACCACTTGGGGAATGAATGGTGGGATCTCTGTGCCGGTCCCCACGTGGAAAACACCCAAGAGCTCAACCCCAAAGCTTTCGATCTGCTCAGCGTGGCCGGCGCTTATTGGCGGGGGGATGAAACCAAGCCGCAGCTCCAACGCATCTACGGCACCGCCTGGGAAACTCCAGAGGAGCTGAAGGAATACAAGCGGCGGCTGGAGGAGGCCAAACGGCGGGATCACCGCAAGCTGGGCAAAGAACTGGGTCTCTTCCTGTTTTCCGATGAAGTGGGTCCGGGCTTGCCCCTTTGGACTCCGAAAGGAACTACCCTACGCTGGGTGCTGGAGGATTTTCTCAAGCAGGAGCAGCTCAAGCGGGGCTACCTGCCGGTGGTTACCCCTCATATTGCCCGTGTGGACTTGTTCAAGATCTCCGGCCACTGGCAAAAGTACCGGGAAGATATGTTCCCCATGATGGCGGAGAATGAGCAGGATCGCGCAGCCGAACAGGGCTTTGTCATGAAGCCGATGAATTGTCCTTTTCACATCCAAATCTACAAATCCGAGCTGCGATCCTACCGCGATTTGCCCCTACGATATGCCGAATTCGGCACCGTCTATCGCTACGAGCAATCGGGGGAATTGGGAGGTCTGACGCGAGTGCGTGGCTTTACGGTGGACGATGCCCACCTGTTTGTCCGGCCCGATCAGCTGGAGGAGGAGTTTCTTAAGGTTGTTGATCTCATTTTGGTGGTCTTCGACAAGCTTAAACTCAAAGATTTTCGCGCCCGCCTCAGCTTCCGCGATCCCAAGTCGGACAAATATCTGGGATCCCCTGAGGACTGGGACAGGGCCGAGAATGCCATCCGTCGCGCTGTAGAGAAGTTGTCGATGCCCCACTTTGAAGGGATCGGCGAAGCAGCCTTCTATGGGCCAAAGCTGGATTTTATTTTCCGCGACGCCCTGGATCGGGAGTGGCAACTGGGCACGGTGCAGGTGGATTACCAAAACCCACAGCGCTTTGATCTGCAATACGTAGCTGAGGACGGATCCCGGCAACGCCCGGTGATGATCCACCGTGCTCCCTTTGGCTCGCTGGAGCGGCTGATTGGGATCCTCATCGAAGAATACGCTGGGGATTTTCCCTTCTGGCTGGCCCCGGAACAGGTGCGCATTTTGCCCGTTTCCGACCAATACCTGGGCTACGCCCTCCAGGTGCGGGATCAACTGCGAGAACACGGGATCCGCGTCCACATCGATGCCGACAGCGAGCGCCTGTCCAAAAAGATCCGCAATGCCGAGAAGGCCCGGATCCCCTTCATGCTGATCGTGGGGGAACAGGAACAGGCGGCAGGAACGGTGAGCGTGCGCCAGCGCCACGGAAAAGACCTGGGATCCCTGACGGTGGCAGACTTCCTGGATCAGGTGCAGGCGCTCAACTAGCCGGTTGCGGCAATGGAGGGCAGTGGAGTTTTCAGAACTTGAGGATCCCAGATGCCGGGGAGCTCAAGAAAGGGCCTAAATGTCCCTTTCTAAAGAAAAGCCAGCCGACGGCCGTGTTGACGGCCCGCCGCTATTCTGGCGGCAATGCCCAGAAGATCGTTGTGGGGCGGGAGCTTTCCTGTGGATCCAAGGTGCTGGTGGCTGCCCAACCGACGCGGGGGGTGGATGTGGGGGCCATCGACGCCATTCATCGGCGCATCCTGCAGGCGCGGGATCAGGGCATGGGGGTGCTGCTGGTATCGGCGGATTTGAATGAGGTGATCAGCTTGTCGGATCGCATTTTGGTGATCCATGAGGGCCACCTGGTGGGAGAACTCACGCCTGAAGAGGCTACCGAAGAACAGCTAGGGCTGCTGATGGGCGGGATCCAGCATTAGACGAGGCCGGGGGCAGCTTGAGAAGACCCTGCCGCCCGTTCTTGGGCTAGGGCTGCTCGCCGTTGCTCCAACTCTTGAGGAGAGATGCGCCCATAGGTCACGCTCATCTCGGCCAGGCGCTGGATCATGTCCTGCCGCAGCATGTCCTCGCGGTAGCGCCAGGCCCAGTTGTTCTCGGTGGTGCCGGGGAAGTTCATGCGCGCCTCTGCCCCCAAGCCCATCACATCTTGCAGGGGAATGATGGCCAGATCGGCTACGGAAGAAAGGGCTAGGCGAATGAGATCCCAATGGATGCCCCCGGATCCCTGGCAGCCCAAATAGCGCAGCAGGTTTTGTTTTTCCCACTCCGAGCGCTCCGGGTCATGAAACCAGCCCACCACCGTGTTGTTGTCGTGGGTGCCGGTGTAAACGACAAAGTTGCGCTCATAGGCATGGGGCAAATAGGGGTTATCGGGCCCGGAACCAAAAGCAAACAGCAGCACCTTCATGCCGGGCAAGCCAAATTGATCCCGCAGTTGCAACACCTCGGGCGTGATGTCTCCCAGATCTTCGGCAATCACCGGGATTTCCCCCAGCTTGTCGGCCAGGGTCTGAAAGAAATCTGCCCCCGGCCCTTTTTGCCACTCCCCTTCCACAGCCGTTTCTGCATCGCCTGGAATGGCCCAGTAGCTCTCGAAGCCGCGAAAGTGGTCGATGCGCACACAGTCCACCTGCTTGAGGATGGCCTGGATGCGCCGGATCCACCAGTCGTAGCCGCGAGCCTTGAGCACCTCCCAGTTGTAGAGGGGGTTACCCCAGCGTTGCCCAGTAGGGCTGAAATAGTCCGGCGGCACACCGGCTACCTGCAAGGGCTGTCCCCGTTCATCCAGGTGAAACAGCTCCCGGTTGGCCCACACGTCGGCACTGTTGGGGGCAACGTAGATGGGCACATCCCCAATGAGCCGCACTTGATGCCGATGAGCATACTCCCTTAGGGATCCCCACTGCTGGGCAAACAGATACTGCCAAAACATCTGCTCGGTAATGGCATCGGCATAGCGATCGCGAGCCTCTTGCAAAGCCGGCGGATCCCGTCGCACCAAGGCCGGATCCCATTGGTTCCACTCTTGCTCGCCGTACACATCCTTGAGGGCCATGAACAGGGCATAGTCCGGCAGCCAGTCGGCCTCGGCAGCGCAATAGGCTTGGAAAGCTTCCCAATCGGGGCCGGAAGCTTTTTCTTTGAAGGTTGCCCAGGCGCGGTGCAGCAGGCCCAGCTTGAAGGGGATCACGGTTTCGTAGTCCACCCGCTCGGCAGACCCGGCTTGGATCGTTGGCCATTGGGGCAGATCCTGCCAACTGTCGGGCTCTAGCCAGCCGGCTTTTACCAACAGCTCCGGGCTGATGAGCAGCGGGTTGCCGGCAATGGAGGAAAAGCTCATGTAGGGGGAGTTGCCCCAGCCGGTAGGTCCCAGAGGCAGCACCTGCCAGAGGCGCTGGCCGCTCTCCACCAGAAAATCCACAAACCGGTAAGCAGCCGGCCCCAGGTCGCCGATGCCAAATGGCCCCGGTAGCGAGGTGGGGTGCAAGAGGATCCCGCTGAGTCTGCCCATGCGCATGGCCAAGCCCTTTTGCTGAAGGTGGCTTCACCGCCTATGCTGTCACTTCCAGAGCCACGGTGGACAGCTCCAGACAAGACAAAATTAGAACAAAGTTAAAAAATGAGCAGGATCCAAGGCCAAGACGCGCTTTTCCCTCTGGCCAGGGGATCCCGTCAGGGCGTCTCAGGAGCAGGGCAGGCTTGGGCATACCAGTCGTAGAGGCCATCACCGGTGGTGAGCCAAGTCTGAGGGCGAGATTGGATGTGCTGCAAGGCTTTTTTCAGGGATCCCATCCGCAGCGGCTGCCCAACGATGAAGGGGTGCAGGCCAATGGCCATGATGCGGGGGGAGCGTTCCCCATCCTGCCAGAGTTGATCAAACTGGTCGATGAGGGCTTGGGCAAAGTCTTCTGCCGACAGGCGGGCGCTGAGACAGAGGCTGATGTCGTTGGCCTCCAGGGTGTAAGGGATCCCCAAGAGGGGGCCGGCGGCGGTCTGCAGCCAATAGGGTTGGTCGTCGTTTACCCAGTCGGTGGTGTAGCGGATCCCGGCAGCCTTGAGCAGGTCAAAGGTGTTCTCGCTAACGGAAAACCCCGGCGTCAGCCAGCCCCAAGGGCGGGATCCCGACACCTTCTCCAAAAGGGACAAACTGCGCTCAATGAGCTCCTGTTCGACGTCACGGGCCAGGCCGCTGTGGCCGGTGGAGTTGTTCCAGCCGTGGGCCAGCACCGACCAGCCGTATTGGCGGATCCCTTCGATGATGGGGGGGTAAAGATCCACCATTTCCGCATTCAAGGCCGCCGTCACCGGGATCCCCAGCTCGGCAAACAGCTCAAACAAGCGCCAAATGCCCACCCGATTGCCGTAGTCCCGCCAGCCATAGTTGGCGATCTCAGGGGAGCTGGTGAGATGGGGTTGAATGGCTGTGCCCAGCTTGCCAAAGGTGAAGTGCTCGATGTTCATCACCACGTACACAGCCACCCGCGCCTGATCCGGTAAGCTCGGCAGATTTCGGCTGGGCAGAGCTGAGTAGGCAGGGGGCAGCATGTCCGCTCTCCAGATACTCCATACCAACTTAGCGGGCAAGCCGGCCTTCCGATCCTCGGGTAGAGGATACACAAGCCCGCACCTCTTCAAGGGTGAACAGGCGGCGAAACGGGATCCCTGCTTCTCGGTAGCGGTCTTCTGCCCCTTCCAGCCGATCCACCAAAGCGAGGATCCCTTCCGCCCAGTAGCCGGCTGCCCGCACCCGTTCGACAGCCTTCAAAGCAGAACTGCCGGTGGTCACCACATCTTCCAGGATCCACACCCGACTGCCTGCCGGCAACTCCGGCCCCTCGATCCAGGCTTGCGTGCCGTGCCCCTTGGGCTCTTTGCGCACGATTAGGGCGGCTAGGTTGGCAGGCTCAGCCCTCAGGGAGGCCAAACTCACCGCCGTCACCAGGGGATCCGCTCCCAGCGTCATCCCGGCCACTGCTTCGGTTTCGGGCGGCAACAGTCGGTGCAGCAGGGATCCCACCCAATAAGCCCCCTGGGGGTGAAGGGTGACCGGCTTGCAGTTGATGTAGTAGGGGCTCTTCTGTCCAGAAGTGAGGGTAAAGGAGCCTTCTCGATAGGCCAGTTGGGCAAGGAGGTACAACAGTTTCTCCCGCGCTGCCTCTGGGGAAAGGGTCAGGGGAGAGCAGTCAAGAAGCAACACAGCGGGGATCCTCTTGGTTCAATGGCTGGCAAGAAAGATCACTCAGGACATTTCATTATGCGGCAAATCTCCACCGAATCCAATCTCCCGTTTTTCGGCTTCACGGGAGGGATCCCTGTCACGCAAAAGATACGCCTGTCTTGGCTAGGGCCAATGTTGCTGAAGTTCTAGACCGGCGGATACCTGAAAATCTGTTCAAACAACCACCTGGGGCATCATTTGCTCAACCAACAGAAGCAACGTGTTGGCAACAGAAGCCGGCTCTTGGGCATTCAAAGTGGTGTGGGGAATCGCGCCATCTTGATTCCCCAAAATTAACAAAATGTCTTCTGGATCCCACGCATTGGGTTGATCGACGTGGGTGATCCCAATCACGCAGGGGGCACTTGTTCTCACCTTCATAAAAGATTGAATGGCTTGGGCATTGCGAAATTGACCCGGCAGGTGCGCGGGCACCAGGAGGACATAACCGTGAGCGCGCTTAATCAAAATATCCCACATAAAGTTAAAGCGAGACTGGCCGGGAGTACCGTAGAGATGCAGCCACATCTCTTCTTCCTCCTCTCCAATCCTCAAACGGCCAAAATCCATGCTTACCGTTGTGGTTTTCTTCAGTTCTGCCACCTCGTCTGTTGCTTTGCAATCGGTGTCTACTACCTCAATCTCGCTAATCGTGCGAATAAAGGTAGACTTTCCAGCTCCCACCGGCCCTGTTACAACAATTCGCAAGATATTTCCCATAAACTGGCCTCAGACTAAGCTCTAGCGACAAAGCTGAATAAAACTCGGGGGAGTGCACCGATGTGCCGCACGGGAGGTAAAGCTATCTCCAGGTTGCTTCTAAGATAATCTAAAAAAGATACCAACGCCAGCTCTGCTCCAGAGGGATCCCAGAAACTCAAGCACCTCAGCCCAAGAAGGTAGAGAAATTAAGCAAGTAGAGTAAGCAAGAGCCCACTCTAACTCAAACAACTCAAATTAAACTGTTGGCACCATTGGCAATTAACCGTTTGAATAAAGCCTCGCTCATGCCTGTTTCCTGTTGCATGGCGTTATAGGCCACCTCAAGGTAGGCTTGCTCAATAAAGGAGAGGTCAATCATACAGACCTTGCTCAAGCTGGTGCGCAACTGCTCAGGCTTGCCTTCTTTCACCAACCGCCGACTGACCTCCTGCACAACTGTGGCCATAGAAGGTACAACATGTTGGGGGCCGATGCCAACGCGCACATGAACTATGCCGATTTTCCAGCGGCGATCCGCATACTGGGGGCCCCAATTGTCCATGCCCGTAAACATTTCCTTGAACCAGTCGGCAAAGGTTTGGCCCAGCCGCTGCCGGTTGTGCTTGGCTATCACTGCCGCCATTTCGGCATCGCGATCCAGATAGCCGTAAAAGGCGTCTGACATTTCCGCCGCGATACTGCCGCCCCAGTCAGCACTTTGCTGCAAAACTTTCTTGTCATCATCTGTGAATTGCGTGCGCGAGATCAGGACTTGGAGCAGCTCAGAAGGTTTAATGGCCATACTTCCCTCAACGTCAGGACAGAATCAAAAACTTAGCCTCCACATTTGATTTTCTTACTTCATTGCCTCTGCAATGCTTGCCGCGACTCGCTTAATTTCCAAAAAAAGCAAGCCCTGCTTGACTTCATGGCTGGCAATTGTCAGCAAGACAGCATCGGGGCCACAACTGGTTAAAACCCCGTATCCTTTTTCCCCCTGTACAAAAACTCTCTCTATGGCTCCGCGCCCTAGCTCTCTCCCAATCCGTTCGCCCAAAGAAAGCATGGCAGCCGACATAGCAGAGGTTCTCTCTTCATCCATACCCACAGGCAATGTGGAAGCCAAAGGTAACCCGTCAGGGGTGACCACTGCTGCTCCCTGGACTTCTGGCGTATTGGCAACATAGCTCTGGAGGATCGCCTGCAAAGAGGACAGATTAGCCATCCTACATCTCCCTAATGTCCTTATGCTTTTACTTTTCGCGAATGCCCTTGAGGAGGGTGGCTAATCGACTGACCAGAGAAGGCTTGACGGGGCCGCCCTCATCCTGGAGACCAGGCACCCTTGCCCCCAGCCTCTCCCTCACCGGCTCGGGATTCACCTCCTCAGCAATCGACGGCAGTTCGGTGCTGGTACGCCAAAAGCAACTATCGGGTTCGGGCAGGTCTTTTTCGGGGCGTTGCTCCAGCTTGAGCTGCTGCAGGGCTTCCAGGACAGCAGCGGTGGCGCTTTTGCTGAGGCCAGTCATTTCTAGGTAGGGCATGGGCACGTTGGGCAGGAAGCTGAACTGGCCGGATTCGAGGGCGAAGAGGCTGTAGAGGCCGGTTTGCAGTTGATGGCGGAACAGCTTGGCCAGGGCTGCTGGGGTAATCAACCCTTGCCGCTGCAAGCAACGCCCCAGAGGCTCTTCCGAGCCGCAAAAGGAAGCCAGCTTCTCGACCACCCGATCGCTCACCAAGCAGGAATGGGCCAGCAAGCTCTCCAGGCGGTGTTCTTCTTGGGGGGGTAGGGCAGCAATGACCCGACCTTGGTAAAACCAGATCCTGTAGATGCCGCCGGGCGCCCAGATAGAGAGCTGTCCTGTTTTGCTGCCTCTCTCGATCAGTTGCAGCAGATCGGGCAAGGAAAATTCTTGGAGGTCTCCAACTATGGCCATAAGAACTCTCTATGAACCTCGCTTCGATGGAATGGGTGAAAAGCAATACTCAAACAACCCTGCAGACCCCCCCATTTTCGTACATGGCTTCTCAGGCAACAACCGTGTATCAACGACTACACTTATTGTAACTAGATACTTCGACCGTCCGCAATTGCACTTACGGTTTCAGAAAATCTGTCAAGGAATACAATTACTCAGCGATCCCAAGCCCCTTCTAGAAGGCTTGCAACCGCTTTTATTTTAGCTTTATGCCGCAATCATGTTGCTTCGTAAACATGGAGTTCCTGAATTTATTGTTCTTTGAAGGGAAAGAGAGAGAAAAGTTGCAGATTCTTCAATTTCTTTACGAAGCCAGAAAAGCCTAAATTATGTCTTAGGTTTGCTTCACTTTTCGCGAATGCCCTTGAGGAGGGTGGCTAATCGACTGACCAGAGAAGGCTTGACGGGGCCGCCCTCATCCTGGAGACCAGGCACCCTTGCCCCCAGCCTCTCCCTCACCGGCTCGGGATTCACCTCCTCAGCAATCGACTTGGACAGCTCCCAGTGACCAGACCGAGCCAGAACCGTTGGCCCCTCACAAGGGCTGATCAACCCCAGCTTGGCCAGACGGGCGCAGGCATAGCGCACCTCCAACAAGTCGGCCCCCAGGGCTTGAGCCAAAGCCGTCAGCTTGCGGGAAGGCGACACCTGCTCCAGGATCCCCCACTCCAGCGCAGAAAGTTTGAACAGAGGCAGTTCGGTGCTGGTACGCCAAAAGCAACTATCGGGTTCGGGCAGGTCTTTTTCGGGGCGTTGCTCCAGCTTGAGCTGCTGCAGGGCTTCCAGGACGGCAGCGGTGGCGCCTTTGCTCAGGCCGGTCATTTCTCGGTAGGGCATGGGCACGTTGGGCAGGAAGCTGAACTGGCCGGATTCGAGGGCGAAGAGGCTGTAGAGGCCGGTTTGCAGTTGATGGCGGAAGAGCTTGGCCAGGGCTGCTGGGGTAATCAACCCCTGTCGCTGCAAATAACGCCCCAGAGGCTCGTTTAGGGGGTGAGGGCAAGCTGAGCGAGTTGAGGCGGCAACTTCCTGCTCGCACGCCAATCTGGGGTCAGCCAGCAAATTCTCGAGTTGAGGCGGCAACTTCCTGCTCGCACGCCAATCTGGGGTCAGCCAGCAAATTCTCAAGACTATGCTCTGGTTGGGGCGGTATGGCCGTAACCACTCGACCTTGATAAAACCAGATCCGGTAAATACCATTGGGAGCCCAAATGGACAGTTGGCCTGTTTTCCTGCCCCTTTCTATGAGATGTAACAAATCGCATAGGGAAAACTCCTGAAGGTCACCCACCATGGCCATAGTTCTGTCCTCTCCTGTGCTTTCTTCGACGACCAACTTTCTCAGTAATTGTACGGTTTTCCTTTTGCTAAGGAAGTAACTGAGTGCGAGAGCCTTTGAGTTAAATTGGCTCAATTCTACACTCGGGGTTACAAAAATTCAAGGATAGTTAACATTGTCAGGCAAACTCGATCGAAATGGACGAAGCTCCCCTTAAGATTTGGCAAAGATATGTAGGGGATTCAGTGAAACTTCTGAAATAGCAATGAACTGTGACAGAAGATTTGCAGGTTTTGATGATTCTTAGCGCGAGTTGTAAGGGGATCCACTGAATACAAGAGTTCGCCTCAAAAGGAGTGAATTGAGGATTACACTGAGGGAACTCAAGGCCATGAGACCCCCAGCGATTGCCGGGCTAAGCCCAATGCCAAAGGGGGGTAGGAGCACGCCTGCTGCCACTGGGATCCCCACCAGGTTGTAGCCAAAGGCCCAGAGGAGGTTCTGCTGGATCTTGCGGAAGGTGGCGCGGCTGAGGCGGATAGCTTCCACCACATCCCAGAGGCGGTTGCGCATGAGGATGATATCGGCGGTTTCTAAGGCCGCATCAGTGGCTGAGTGCAGGGCGATGCCCACATCGGCTTGGGCCAAAGCCGGAGCGTCGTTAATGCCATCGCCCACCATGGCCACCCTCTGACCCTGGGCCTGCAGATCTCGGATGACTTGAGCTTTGTCTGCCGGGTAAACCTGGGCAATAACGCGGAGACCTGGCACTTGCAGAGCCTCAGCCACCTGGTGGGCCACCTCCGCCCGATCGCCGGTTAGCAAAACCACCTGCAGGCCCATTTTCCGGAGCTGTTGCAGCGTTGCCTGCGCATCGGGCCGCAAGGGATCCTGGGCTGCCAGCAGCCCCACCAGGGATCCCTCTAGAGCCACGCCCACCACTGTTTTGCCGGCTGCCAATAGCGCCTCGGCCTGGGCCTGCGCCTCTGGGGAAATTGGGATCCCCAGAGCAGCCAGACCATCCAGGGATCCCAACACCACTTCCTGCCCTTCCACTTGGGCGGCGACTCCTATCCCCGGTTGGGTTTGAAACTCGCCGGCGGAGAGCAACGGCAAACCCTGGGTGCGGGCGGCTTGCAAAATGGCTTGCGCCAGAGGGTGGCGAGTGCCGCTTTCCACTGTGGCCGCCAGTTGGAGCAGGCGATTGGGATCCAGGGAGGGGTCAAGGCTGAGACAGTCCGTCAGGTGGGGATCCCCTTGGGTGAGGGTGCCGGTTTTGTCGAAGACCACCGTTTGCAAGCGATGGGCTTTCTCCAGAATATCTCCCCCTCGGATGAGCAAACCCCGCTCGGCTCCCAAGCCAGTACCCACCAGGATGGCCATCGGCGTAGCCAATCCCAAAGCACAGGGGCAGGCCACCACCAAAACGGCAATGGCCATCTTGAGGCTGCTGAGCAGGGGTGTGGGGTGAGGGGGATGGTCACCCAGATGCAGATGGGAGTGCAGGCTGAACCCCTCCAGGACAAAGTGCTCCGCACCGTCGCTCCCCCAAAGCGGGATCCCAATCCAGTACCAGAACCCAAAGGTGAGAATGGCCAGCGTGACCACCCCATAGGTGAAGTAGCCCGCCACCTGGTCGGCTATCCGTTGGATGGGGGCCTTGCGAGCTTGGGCCTCTTCCACCAGGCGAATGACCTGGGCCAAGGTGGTGTCTTTCCCGGTGCGCGTCGCCCGGCACAGCAGCAACCCCGATTGGTTCAGCGTTCCCGCCACCACGGGATCCCCCGCTTGTTTCAGCACCGGCAAGGGTTCCCCTGTCAGCATCCCCTCGTTGACCGTGGCCTGGCCGGCAATGACTTCTCCATCCACCGGGATCTGTTCGCCGGCCCGCACTTGGAGCCAATCCCCCACTCGCACCTGTTCGACAGGGCACCATTCTCCGGTTTGGGATCCCAGATCCAGGTTCCCCTCTGGGCTGGAAGCCAGAGATCCCGCCTTCTCTGCAGGCTGAACCCGCCGAGCCAAACTGGGACACAAGCTCACCAGCGATTGCAGGCTGCTGGCCGCCCGCAGGCGGCTGTGCTGTTCCAAGGCCCGTCCCAACAGGATGAAGCTGAGCATCATGACGGGCTCGTCGAAAAAGCACTCCCAGCCCACCTGAGGGGCCAACAACCCCACCAGACTGGCCAGGTAGGCCGATCCGGATCCCAGGGTAACCAGGGTGTTCATGTTGGGGGCCAGCCGCCGTGCCCCTCTCCAACCATCCAGGACAATGCCGCGAGCTGGGCCGACAAAAGTCAAGGTCGCCAAGCCCCAGTGCAGCCAGACATCATTAAGGAGGGGCAAGCCCAGACGGGCGAAGAGATCCAAGTGTCCGGCGGCAGAAATCAGCAGCAAAAAAGCGGCGGTGAGCGCTTGGCGAATGTGGTGTCGGGTCTGCTGTCGCTGCCGAGAGAGGGGATCCGCAGGCACATCCAAGGCTTCTTCCCACCCACTGGGAGGGGAAGAGGGATCTTGAGAGTGCTCCGCACTGCTGACGCGAACGGAACTCCCGCCGGAGAGGGCCTCACCCTCTGAACTGTAGCGGCTGGGAAACCCTGCCTCTGTCAAAATCTGGGCCAGGTGCTGCGGGTCGGGCCGGATCCCAGGGGCAAACTCCACAAGGGCCGACTCGGTAACCAGGTTAACGCTGGCTTTGACCACCCCCGGCTGTCTCAGCAGGGCCTGCTCAACGGTGCGAACGCAGCCGGCACAACTCATGCCCCCCACGTGGAGAATCAGGGATCCCGCCTGAGAAGGCGCTGTGGGCCTATCTTGGCCAGCTGGATCCCTTGGCCTGTCTGCCTTATGGGCCTTATGGGTCAGAGTGCTCCGCACCGCTGACGCGAATGCATCTGGGATGGCCATCTTTGTTCTCCCGTGGTTAACAGCCCCCTCGCCCTACTGGCCAGTTATGTAGCGGTAGGACAGAGCTCTACATCCCATTTTTTGCCAAACTCAATCGTAGGACTGGGATCCCGGCGACAAAGTGCTCCCCACCGCTAACGCAAACGGCAAGGGAACAGAAAGCAACAACTAGGCAGCGCGGGCAGGCGGGGACATAAAGCTGGGGGGAATGGACTCGGGAACATACCTTTGCAAAATATCCTCGATGGTCTGCATCGCTTCCGCATCCAGCGACCAGCCCCAAAGGCCGGATATCGCTTCCAGATGATGGGGTTTGCGCGCCCCCCACAGTGCCACACTCACCCCTGGTTGATCCAGCAGCCAGCGCACCGCCAACTGGGCCAAGGTCTTGCCATAGCGATCCTGAGCAAACTGGCTCAATGCCTCTGCCGCCTTTAGGTACTGGGAGTAGCGCGGTTCAACAAACTTGGGGTCGATCCCGGCGCGCATGTCCCCTGGGGGGAAGGTGGTTTGCGGCGTCATCCGTCCGCTCAGCAGACCTCGGCAGAGGGGACTGTACACCAAAGTGTGAATGCCGTGCTGATACATTTACGCTGAACACTGCTGAACATCACTGTTCAACTATGCAGCGATAGCATTCTGCTTGTTTCCATTCGCGTCAGCGGGACGGAGTCCAAACAGAATGGCGGTATCCCGCAAAGCTTTGAGTAGAATACCCAAAGCGCAGTTTCCGTGTCGTCTTACTACCAATTTTCTGCTTTGCTTTGGCTACCATGTTGGCAGACTCGAAAGTAAACAGAAAGATCAACTGGTAGTAATCCGTACTGAACATATTATACATTATTTTCAGTATAGTTGAGCTTATTATTGACTAGAGTCATGCTCTCGACAGTAGGGCAAGACCTCTGCTTCAATCTGCCGCTCGAACAGGTTGTAGGGGGGCTGGGCGGTGTGCAGAGGAGCCACCTGGCGAAACCGATCCATCTGTTCGGGGGAAAAGTTGCTGACCCCAATGGCGCGGATCTTGCCCTGCTGCAGCAACTGCCCCAGAAACGCCGCCGTTTCTTCGATCGGTTCCAAGGGATCCGGCCAATGAATTTGGTAGAGATCGATCACATCTGTTTGCAAGCGGCGCAGAGAATCCTCCAGTTCTTGGGCCAAGCAAGGCAGGCTGGAGTTGCGCACCACTTTGTTGTTTGTCCACTCCAGTCCCGCTTTAGTCCCGCTTTGGTGGCGAGAACCACCCGATCGCGGCAACCTGAGTCTTTGATCGCTTGCCCCAGCACTTCCTCCGAAACACCCAGTCCGTAGATGGGAGCGGTGTCGAAGGTGGTTATGCCCAAATCAATGGCTTTGCGAATCGTGGTGTAAGATTCCTGGCGGTCGGAAGGGCCCCACCAGCCGCCGCCCATCGCCCAAGTGCCCAGGCCCACCCGGCTCAACCTTAGCCCTGCATCTGCGAGGGTGACGAACTCCATGGCTGCTCCTGCTGAACCCCGATCCTCCCACTGTGGCCAGGGATCCTCTCCAAAAATCTAGCAGACATTGCTGACAGCAGCCGAGGTTGCGTGAACGACCCAAGCCTGTGACCGGGGTTGGAAGGAGAGGAGAGGCTTTTGACTCTGCTGTTGTAAGGAACTGAATCGATAGGATCCCCTTCAAGAGCTGCAGCGTCTCTCAACCCAGAACTTTTGCGAGGAATGGCTCCATGAAGCCCACTTTTCTTGTCTCTACTGTCAGCTCCGTCGGTATGGCTCTCCTGTGGGGATCCCTTCTGGCTGGAAGGGCTGCCCAAGCGCAGGTGATCACCCCTCTTTTCCCCTCTGGAACTCCCATCCCCGTCGAACCCTTGCCCCCCAGTCCCGATATTCCCACCCTGCCCATTGTGCCGGATCCCCGGCCTGTGCCGGCAACCCCTGCTCCCCAGCGACCGCTGCCCAGGGGGAGTTTTGAGGAGATCAGCCGCTACTTCCGGGATCTCAACCGCGCCAAAAACCTGGCCCGTCAAGCTGCCGAGATCGCCAATGGGGGCCTACAGCGCTATCGCGCCGAAGCTTCCATGCACGGGGCAGCCATCGACTCGCCGTTTGAAGAGTTTGAAGATGCTTGGATCTTCACCTTCCGGGGGGGAGAGCCCGGCTTTGTCCAGCCCAGCATTGAAACCCAGGTGCGGGTGGACAGGCGCACCTTTCAAACCACCATCCTCTACAACGGCCCCATCCGCTCTCTGCGCTGAGGGATCCCTGGCATAATCAAAAGGCAAAAGGGAAGGGATCCAGGCCATGACCAAGTTTGTCTTCGTCACCGGTGGAGTGGTCTCCAGCATCGGCAAAGGCATTGTAGCGGCCAGCTTGGGTCGCCTCCTCAAATCCCGCAACTACACGGTGTCGATTTTGAAGCTGGATCCCTATATCAATGTGGATCCCGGCACCATGAGTCCCTACCAGCATGGAGAAGTGTTCGTCACCGACGACGGCGCCGAGACCGACCTGGACTTGGGCCACTACGAGCGCTTCACCGACACCAACATGTCTAAGCTCAACAACGTCACCACCGGCTCCATCTACCAGGCCGTGATCCACAAAGAGCGGCGCGGCGATTACCAGGGCAGCACGGTGCAGGTGATCCCCCACGTCACCCAAGAGATCAAAGAGCGGATCCGGCGAGTGGCCCGCGAGACCAACCCCGATGTGGTGCTGGTGGAGGTGGGGGGCACGGTGGGGGATATCGAGTCTCTGCCCTTTTTGGAGGCCATTCGCCAATTTCGCAAGGATGTGGGCCGCGCCAATGTCGCCTATGTGCATGTCACCCTGGTGCCCCTGATCAAAGCGGCAGGGGAGATGAAAACCAAGCCCACCCAGCACTCGGTGAAGGAGCTGCGCTCCATTGGCATCCAGCCGGACGTGTTGGTGTGCCGCTGCGAACAGCCATTGCCCCGCGGGATCAAGGAGAAGATCTCCGAGTTTTGCGATGTGCCGGTGGAATGTGTGATTCAGGCTCAGGATGCCCCCAGTATCTACGATGTGCCTTTGGTGCTCGAGCAGGAGGGGTTGGCGCAGCGGGTTTTGGAGATCCTCAACTTGGATCCGCAGCAGCCAGATCTACGGGAGTGGGAGCTCCTGGTGCAGCGGCTGCACCACCCCCAAGAGCAGGTGGAGATTGCCATTGTCGGCAAATACGTGCGCCTTACGGATGCCTATCTTTCGGTGGCCGAGGCCCTGCGCCATGCCGGGTTGGCCCTCAATGCCGGCGTCACGCTGCGCTGGATCTCTTCTGAGGAGATCGAAGAGCGGGGACCAGAGGCATTGCTTTCCGGCGTGGATGGAGTGGTGGTGCCAGGGGGGTTTGGCAATCGCGGCATCGAGGGCAAAGTGGCCAGTATTTGCTACGTGAGGGAGCGGGGCATTCCCTTTCTGGGCCTGTGTCTGGGCATGCAATGCGCGGTGATCGACTGGGGATGTCACATTGCCCAACTGGAGCGGGCCAATAGCTATGAGTTTGATCCCGATACCCCCCACCCTGTCATCAGCCTGCTGCCGGAGCAGAAAGATGTAGAGGATCTGGGGGGAACCCTGCGGCTGGGCCTCTATCCCTGTCGTATCATGCCCAATACCCTAGCGGCCAAGCTCTACGGTGAGGCCATCATCTACGAGCGGCACCGCCATCGCTATGAGTTTAACAATGCCTACCGCAGCCTTTTTCTGGACTCTGGTTATATCATCAGCGGAGTCTCGCCGGATAACCGCTTGGTGGAGATTATCGAGCTGCCCAGCCACCCCTTTTTCATCGCCACCCAGTTCCATCCGGAGTTTCGCTCCCGCCCCAACCGCCCCCACCCCCTCTTTTTGGGGTTGATCGAAGCTGCCCTGCGCAGCCGCCCTCAGCCTCACCCCCTGCAGTTGCAGAAGATGGGCTAGTTGACAGATCCCTTGTCCAAAAGTGGGGGCACGCCTCTGGTCCTGGTTCTGCAGAGCTTTGCTGAACATAAACTGCTGCGGAATCCTGGGTTTCGCCTGTGGAGCAGCCGTGGCCTACTGCCTAAAACGAGGTCATCCAATCTGCCAAAATTTCCTGTCGGCGTGGATGGCGCAGTTTGCGCATGGCTCGTGCTTGAATTTGTCGGACGCGCTCTCGAGACAGGCCGAAGAGCTGACCAATTTCGGAGAGAGTGTGCAGGTGGCCATCTTTCAGCCCATAGCGGAGCTTGAGGATTTCTTGCTCTCGGGGGCTGAGCTGCTCCAGCATTTCTTCCAGTTGGGCAGACAGCAGGTGCAAGTCCATTTGCGATTCGGGAGTGAGGCTGTTGGCGTCCTCGATAAGCTGCATCAGCTCCGTATCTTCCTCTTTGCCGACCGGAGTATGCAGCGAAAGAGTTTGGCGACCGGCTTCCAAGAGGGTTAAGAGAGCGTCCAGCTTGTCGGGGGAAATCTCCAGAGCTTTGGCAATCTCTGCTTGGGTGGGGCGACGGTTTAGGGTCTCGGTCAGCTCCCGCCGGATCCGCTTCACCTGGTTGAGCTTTTCTACCATATGCACCGGGATCCGCACCAGGCGCCCCTGATTGGCAACGGCGCGGGTGATCCCTTGGCGAATCCACCAGTAGGCGTAGGTGGAAAACTTGTAGCCGCGTTCGTACTCAAATTTTTCTGCGGCTCGGATCAGGCCAATGGTGCCTTCTTGAATCAGATCCAGAAACGGCACACCGCGATTTAAGTACTTTTTGGCAATCGAGACCACCAGGCGCAGGTTGGCCCTAACCAATTCCCGTTTCGCCCGTTCCCCGGCGGCTCCCCCCTCTGCAATCAGCCGTCCCAATTTCACTTCCTGGTCGGCACTGAGGAGTGGGTAGCGAGCCATTTCCCGCAAAAATACGCCCGCTGAGTCTTCCGAAAGCGAGGCTTGGGTCGCTCGGTTGCCGGGTTTGCTGAGCCGTACCTCAACCCGTTTCGGTGGGGGGGGACAATTCTGAACAGCTACATCCATCCCATTCGGTTGAGACTTCATACAAACTCACATCCACAAGCGGATGTTGGAAACTTTGCTTGGATACAGGACAGAACCGGTTGACCCTTCAGCAAACCCAGCTCCCTGCAGACACAGGGCAGAGATCTCGCCGGATTTCAAGAGGCTACTCGATTTCTCTAGGTTCAGACTTCAGCTTTTGCTAAGGTGGGGCGCAGACTAAACACTTCCGTGATGGTAACGGTCAGCATCCGGTAGGATTGTTAAACTGACTACAGAGTTGACCTTGTTTTGCAGTGCACCATGCCACGCCAACGGAAGAAATCGGATTTGCCCAGCAAGATTTGTCTCACCTGTCAGCGACCCTTCACCTGGCGCAAAAAGTGGGCCGACTGTTGGTCGGAGGTGAAATACTGTTCTGAGCGGTGTCGCAATCATCGCCCCAAGGGATCCCTGCCTGCTTCCCGGCAAGACGGTTGGGACGGATAATGTTGTCTCAGGATCAGGACATAAGGGTTTGGATCTGTCGGGGTTGGCGATGCGGTTTCTCAAGTGGCTGTTGCACAATCCCCACGAGACAGAAGAGGAGGATCCCTTTTTGCGGGCCATCACCCGCCTGGAAAGCCTGATCTCGAAGCTACTGTCAATTTTGATGATCGGGCTAATCACAGTAGCAGTGGTGGACTTGGCCCGGTTCTTGGTGGCAGATTTGCTGACCGAGCCAACTGGGTTTTTCTCCACCACTTTAATAGAGATCTTCGGCCTCTTTTTAAATATTCTGATTGCGCTGGAAATTCTGGAGAACATTACCGCCTACTTGCAAAAGCAGGTGGTGCAGGTGGAGCTGGTGATCGTCACCTCTTTGATTGCGGTGGCCCGCAAGATCATCATTTTTGATTTCGAGAAGCTGGGGGGGTTGGAGCTCATTGGCTTGGGGGCAGCAACGTTGGCCCTCTCGGTGAGTTATTGGCTGGTGCGGCGAGCCAAGCCTCCATCCAAGTCCGGGGAAAATTAGGCTAGGACAGAATCCTGGTACGATGGGGATGGAGCTTTCCTGCAAGAAACGTGCGTGTGCGATCTAAGTTGGCCAGCCTGGTGAAGTTAGCTGTGCTGATGGTGGTGCTTTGGGTGGGGCTGAGTGCTCTCCCTGTCTTGGCCCGCCCGCATTCTTCTCGCGATTTGCTCCTGGCACAACACTTGGGCAAACCCGTGAAAACCTACAACAGTCCCCCGCCGATGGTGATCGACCCGGCCAAGTCCTACACGGCCACGATGGAGACCACCGCCGGCACAATGGTTCTGGAGCTGTTCCCGCAAGAAGCTCCCCTCGCCGTCAACAATTTCGTCTTTTTGGCCAACGACCACTTCTACGATGGTGTCATCTTTCACCGCGTGATTCGGGGCTTCATGATCCAAGGTGGGGATCCCACGGGTACAGGGCGGGGTGGGCCGGGCTACCGCTTTCCCGATGAGCCGGTGCAACGTCCCTACAGCCGCGGCACTTTGGCTATGGCCAATGCTGGCCCCAACACCAACGGCAGCCAGTTTTTTATCATGCACGCCGACTATCCGCTGCCGCCCAACTACACGATCTTTGGGCAATTGATCGAGGGAGAGGATGTCTTGGATAAAATTGCAACGGCTCCCACCGGCCCCCAGGATCGCCCCCTGAAACCGGTGGAGATCAAGTCGGTTCGCATCTTGGAATCCAATTAGGTTGGGCCAATCGGGTGGAACAGTTTGGTTAAATTAACTTGGCCTCTGGCCCCATTTTTGCAACTTGCCCCCAGGGGGACTCAGGTATGGAGTTCGCTAGGCCCCGGCGAATGTCCCCCCGCATTCTGGTTCTGGATTTTGATGGTGTGCTCTGCGATGGGCGGGCGGAGTATTTTGCTTCCTCCTGCCGCGTTTGTGCTCAGGTGTGGGGCCTGGCTCCTGCTCAGCTAGAGCCGCTGCGTCCTGCCTTCGACCGTCTGCGCCCGCTGATCGAGACCGGCTGGGAGATGCCTTTGTTGTTGTGGGGGCTGCAGCAAGGGATCCGGGAGGAAGACTTGCGCCAAGACTGGCCCAGCTGGCGGCAGCGGTTGTTGCAGCAGTCAGGGATCCCTGCCCTCTCTCTAATCCAAGCGTTGGATCGGGTGCGGGATCGTTGGATTGCAGAGGATCTGCAGGGGTGGCTGGGGCTGCACCGGTTTTATCCGGGGGTGGCGGCTTGGCTACGCCAGGTTCAGGCTGCAGGGGAGCCGCGCTTGGCCATCCTCAGCACCAAAGAGGGACGGTTCATCCAGCAGCTCTTGGGCCGAGCAGGGATCCAACTGCCGCGCCACCGCATTCTGGGCAAGGAAGTGCGCGCCCCCAAGGCCACCACTTTACAGCGGCTACTGGCTGCCGCCCAACTGCCGGCTGAGGAGCTGTGGTTTGTGGAGGATCGCCTGCAAACGCTGCGCCAGGTGCAGAGGGTGCCGGAGCTGGAGCAGGTTCTCTTGTTTTTGGCCGACTGGGGCTACAACCTACCAGAGGAAAGGGAAGAGGCCGCTCGGGATCCCCGTCTCCATTTGCTCAGCCTGGAACAGCTTTGCCAGCCCTTTGACCGTTGGATTGCCCCTTCTCCCCCGCCGCGCTTTTCGATCAGTCCCGCCAGCTCGGAAGACTTGAGCCAGGCTCGGCCCACCCCTGGCCGGAAACGCCCGGAAGCCGGTTTGGCCTCTCTGGTGCTGACCTTGGTGGAGCTGTTGCGGCAGTTGATGGAGGCGCAGGTGGTGCGGCAAATGGAGGCCGAGCGCCTTTCTGCAGAGCAGATTGAGCGGGCCGGCAGCAGCCTACAAGCCTTGCGGGAGCAAATTCGACAAATCTGCAGCCTGTTGGAGATTGACCCGGCGGATTTAAACCTGGATCTCGGAGATCTGGGCACCCTCCTGCCCCGCCAGGGGGACTACTACCCTGGACAACCCCACCGCGAGGGATCCGTGCTGGAACTCTTGGATCGCCTGATCCACACCGGCATCGTCATCGATGGGGAGATCGACCTGGGGCTGGCGGACTTGGATCTGATCCACGCCCGCCTGAAGTTGGTGCTCACCTCCAGCGCCAAGCTCTACTGAGCATGTAGATTGAGAGCGCTGATGGAGACGATTGGGAGAAGAGATGCCTGAAGCGGAAAGAGAGACCGGAAATCGCGGTATGCTGGCTGTGGATCCCCTTAATCTCTCTTCATAGTCTTCTCCTATGGATGTCTTTGCCCCAACCGGAAACCTGTATGCCGGTGCCATTTGGCCGGAAGTGGTGGTTACCCTCACCCTCTTGCTCGTCTTGGTGGTGGATTTGGTCGGTGGTTCGGCGGCGCGCAAAAGTCTTCCGGCCCTCTCCATCTTTGGCTTGATTGGGGCTTTGGTGACCTTGGTGTTGCAGTGGCAGCAGCCCCAGTTGGAGAGCTTCTTGGGCAGCTTTGCGGCGGATCCCATCAGCATTCTCTTCCGTGGCCTGGTGGTGGGGACGGCGGTGCTGACGGTGATGATGGCAGAACGCTACATCGCCCAGTCGGGAGCCCCCACAGGCGAGTTTTATGTGTTGCTGCTCACGGCCACCTTGGGGGGCATGTTCCTCTCCGGGGCGACGGACTTGATCCTAGTGTTTGTATCTTTAGAAACGCTGGGCATCGCCAGCTACCTGATGGCCGGCTACACCAAGCGGGATCCGCGTTCTTCCGAGGCAGCCCTGAAATATCTCTTGATCGGGGCCAGCAGCACAGCCATTTTTCTCTACGGCATGTCGCTGCTCTACGGCCTTTCGGGTGGGCAAACGAAGCTGGAAGCCATTGCCTCCTCTATGGGGGATGCCGGCTTGGCAGGGATCATCGCTTTGGTCCTCTGCATTGGTGGTATCGGGTTTAAGTTGGCGGCAGTGCCCTTTCACCAGTGGACTCCTGATGTCTACGAGGGATCCCCAACGCCGGTGGTGGCCTTTTTGTCAGTGGGATCCAAAGCAGCAGGCTTTGCCTTGGCGGTGCGCTTTCTGGCCACCGTGTTTCCGGCCATGACGGAAGAGTGGCGGGCGGTGCTCTCGGTGCTGGCCATTTTGACCATGGTGCTGGGGAATGTGGTGGCCATTGCCCAAACCCGCCTCAAACGGCTGCTGGCCTATTCTTCCATTGGACAGGCGGGCTTTGTTTTGATCGGCTTGGTGGCGGGCACTGAGGCCGGCTATGCCAGCTTGATCTTCTACTTGATGGTCTATTTGGCCATGAACTTGGGGGCCTTTTTGTGCATCACCCTGTTCAGCCTGAAGACCGGCACCGACGAAATCAACGAGTACAGCGGCCTTTACCAGAAGGATCCCTTCCTCACCCTGTGCTTGAGCATTTGTTTGCTCTCCTTGGGTGGGTTGCCGCCTCTGGCGGGCTTCTTCGGCAAGCTGTATCTGTTCTGGGCCGGTTGGCAGGCGGGGGCCTATACCCTGGTGTTGGTGGGGTTGGTCACCAGTGTTATCTCCATTTACTACTACGTGCGGGTGGTGAAAACGATTGTGGTGAAAGAGCCGCAAGAGATGTCGGTTTCGGTGCAAAATTACCCCGAGACCAACTGGCAGGCAGAAGGTATGCCTGCTCTGCGGGTCGGTATGGTGTTGACTCTGGTGGCCACCATCTTTGCCGGGATTCTCTCCAACCCCTTGTTTACCTTGTCCATCCAGGCGGTGGAGCAAAGCCCGTTCTTAGGGTTCCCGACAGCACAAGCGCCCATTCCAGAGTCGGCGAGTCTTCAGGTGGCAGTCGATGGATCTTTGGGTTCATTGACTCAGCCCAGCCAAGGGTAGTCTGTAGTTTTTCAGGGATCCACCAAGCTGACCACAATGCGTCGGTTTTGCTTGCCTTTGCTTTCGATCTTGCTCACCACCAACTTGCCAATTTCTCCTGTCGCCCGTACATGAGTGCCGCCGCAGGGTTGCAAGTCCACATTCTCAATTTCCAGCAAGCGCACTTGCCCCTGTCCGGTGGGGGGCTTGACCGACATGGTGCGCACCAGGCTGGGATTGGCTTTTAGTTCTTCATCGCTAACCCAGCGGGGGTTCACGGCGTGGTTACCTTGTACCAAAGCATTGAGACGCACCCGTCAGGGTTTCTTTGTCGGGTTTTTCTCCAGGGATGTTAAAGTCCAATCGGCTTTTGCTTTCACCCACCTGACCCCCCGTAACGCCACCTTCTACCACTGCACAGAGCAGGTGTAGAGCCGTATGCATGCGCATGTGCCGATAGCGACGTTCCCAGTCGATGCTGGCGCTGACTGACTCCCCCAGACTGAGGGGTGGGGATCCCTCTGCCGGGATTTGGAGGATGCCCGTTTCCCCCTTTTGGGTATCGACAATCGGGATGACACGACCGTCCGATGTAATCAGGGATCCCGTATCGCCGGGTTGTCCACCGCCAGTGGGATAGAATACCGTCCGATCCAACTGGATCCCGTTATCCACAAGGGCAATTACCCGAGCCTGGCAGGTGGTGAGATAGGCCTCCGCCCGAAACAGTTCTTCCGTCATGAGTCATACAGTTGTGCTGTTGCAAACTGCCCTTCACCGTAGCCTATCCGGATCCCTGGGCTAAATCAGAGCTTGCCGGGCCTTGGCGGAGATCCACTCGCTGATGAGCACAGAAACGAAGATCACAAGCAGGATCATGCTCACCTGATTCCAGCGCAGGGTGTTGATGGAAGCATCTAGCTGTAGGCCAATTCCACCGGCACCGACCAATCCAACCACCGTAGACTCTCGCAAATTGATATCCCAACGGTAAACTGTTACCCCGAGGATGTTGGTGATCACCTGCGGCCAAATGGCATAGCTCAGTACCTGGGCACCGCTAGCCCCCGTGGAACGGATCGCTTCTACTGGCTCTTCGTTAATCTCTTCGATGCCTTCATAGATCAGCTTGCCCATAAATCCGATAGAGCGTAGGGCAATGGCTAAGGTTCCGGACAAGACCCCTGGCCCAAGAACAACCACCAGGATCAAAGCCCAAATCAGGGAGTTAACCGAACGGGTGCCGACGATGATGAACAGGGCGATGTAGCGCACCAGCAAATTGGGAGTGGTGTTGCGGGCTGCCAAAAAGGCCACCGGCACCGAAATCACAAAGGAAAGGGCCGTACCCAATGTGGCAATGTTGAAGGTATCCCAAAGGGGGCGCCAAAGCTGTGACATGTAGTCCCAACGGGGCGGTACCCCCCGCGAGAGCATTTCTCTTCCCTGGCGCGGTGCATCCAGCACAAAGCCCCAGGTGGTACGGTCTGCAATGAACTTAGCGCAGGCAAACATCAGTAACAGCAGAGCCAACCAGAAGGCATACTCAAGCAAAGTTTGCTTTTGATTGCGCCACTGCCAGGTCTTGATCCCACTGCTTTCCAGAACAGGCATTATTGCACCCTCTTGCGAATCCAACCAGAACTCAATTCCACCACCATCACCAGAGCGATAATCACAAGGATGATGGCAGAGGCCGTGTCATAGTCGTAGCGACGTAAGGAGGTGTTCAGGGTAGAGCCAATCCCACCGGCACCGACAATCCCCAGAATGGCCGCCTCCCGAATGTTGATGTCGAAACGATACAGAGTCAAGCCGATCATGCGGGGCAACACCTGCGGCACCACCGCGTAGCTGACCATTTGGAGCCAAGAAGCCCCCGTGGAGCGAATCGCCTCCACCTGTACTGCATCAATTTCTTCGATGTCTTCTGCCAAAAGCTTGCTGAAAAAACCCAAACTCCCAAAGATGAGGGTGAGCACTCCAGCAAAAGGCCCAAAGCCAAACATGACCACAAACAAAATGGCGATGATCACCTCTTGGAAGGTGCGCGACAGGGCAATCAGGCCACGACAAACCAGGTAGACCGGCATTGGCACCAAGTTGCGTGCGGCCCCAAACCCCACCGGAACCGCGACAATAAATCCTGCCACGGTGGAAATGGCGGCCATGGTCACACTTTCCAGCATCCCGGTGAAAATCAAGTTGCCGCGGGTGGTGAAATCGGGATGCAAAAAGGCCAACAAGAGACGGCCACTACGCTGCATACCGCGGGCTACCCGGGCTGGATCGAAATTGAGAGTAGAAAGCGCAAAGATCAGGTAAATGACCGCCCCAAGAATCAGTCCCCAGCGAACCCAAGGATTTTTAATCAAAGGTGGTGGCGACCATTGGCGCCCGCTCAGTGTCGTTGCCTGTGCCATGGGTGTGCTCCGCACTACTGACTTCTATTGACTTCTACTGACTTCTGCAAGGGATCCCTTAGTGGGTGGCTACTCCAGCCGAGACGGCTTCGTTTTCTTCGGAGTCTTGGGCTGGGCCAGAAGCGGGCCAGAAGCATTCCAATCTTCTTCGCCGTAGATTTCGTTTAAGACGCTGGGGGTGAGGCAATTGGGGGGGCCATCATACACCACTTCCCCAAACCGCAAACCGACGATCCGCTGGGCAAACATTTGCGCTAGAGGCACATCGTGAATGCTGATGATCACCGATAGGCCCCGCTCTGAAGCCAGCTCGTTGATCAGGCGCATAATTTGGCGGGAGGTTTTCGGGTCCAAACTGGCGGTCGGTTCATCCACCAATAGCAGCTCTGGGTTTTGCAGGAGAGCCCGGGCGATTCCCACCCGTTGCCGTTGCCCCCCAGACAAAGCATCTGCCCGCTTATCAGGAAAGTCCGACAATCCCACTCGATCGAGTAAGCGGAAGGCTTCGTCGATGGTGGCTTGGGGAAACTTGCGGAACCAGCTTTGCCAAAAATTGACGTAGCCCAACTGACCCGCAAGAACATTTTCCATCACGGTCAGGCGCTCCACGAGGGCATATTCCTGAAAGATCATGCCGATTTTGCGTCGTGCTTGCCGCAACTCCCGGGTGTTCAAGCGAGTGAGGTCGATTCCATTGAGCCAAATGCTGCCACTGGTCGGCTCCACCAAGCGGTTGATGCAACGGAGCAGCGTACTTTTCCCAGCACCCGAAGGACCAATCAAGGCCATCACCTGCCCATCGGGAACTTCTAAGGTCACCCCTTTCAGGGCCATATCGCCTGTGGGGTAACGTTTGCTGAGGGAGTCGATACGTAGCATCTTGATAACCTACTTGAAGTGGACATTTGCAATTGCGGGCCTTCTAGAACCAGATGTTTGCAATCTTGAGAGAATTTTGAAATCAGAAGGGATCCCCTATGGCTTGCCCTGAACAAGGGATCCCGATTCTGTTCAGCCCACCTATTGGGGAGGGGCATTTTCTTGAATCAGCCGGATCACTTCCCAATCTTTCTTGTAGGTGATGGGAGCAAAGGAAGCTCGGTCAAAGGCTTTTGCCAACTTAGTGCCTGCAAAGTCAAAGGTATAGAAGGCCTCGCGGATTTTCTCCTGCAGCTGTGGATCCAAATTGTGAGCATAGCCAAATGGGCCGCTGGGGAAAGTAGCCGATTTGTAGAGGGTACGAAACTGATCGCACTGCACTTGTCCGGCGATGCACATGCGGTTGAGCACATCGTTGGCAATGGGGGCCGCATCGTAGTCTCCGTTGAACACACCCAAAATGGAGTTTTCGTGCCCCCCAGAGAAAGTGGCTTCGTAGTCCACACCGTCCTTAAAGCCAGTTTCCGCCTCGATCAAAATACGGGCGCTGATGTAGCCGGAATTGGAGGAGGGCTGGGTGAAAGCAATGCGGCGGCCTTTGATGTCTTCTAGTTTTTCCAAGCCACTATCGATGCGAGTGATCACTTCCATTTCGTAGCCAAAGCTACCATCTTCCTTGGCAAAAACGGCGAAAGGCACAAAGCCTGCTTGGTTCACAGCGCGGGGGGTACAGCCGGTGCAGGTGCCCATGATGTGTAAACGTCCGGCCCGCATTGCCTCGGTTTGGGCGGCCTCGGAATCAACTGGCACAAATTGCACATCTTTACCGGTCACTTGCTTGAGGTAGTCGGTAAATTCCTGCCAGGTTTCTGAATAAACGGCGGGATCCTCGGAAGAAGTGTAGGAGATGAGCAAAGTGTCAGGATTGACAATTTGAGCGGGATCCGTCGGAGTATCCGCCACCAGATCCCCATCGGCATCACAATAGCGCTCATCCATGCCTGCCGGACGAGGGCAAGATTGAGCTTGAGCAGATTGATAACCCACTAGCACAGCAACCAAACCAGCCAGGGCAAGGCTTTTGGATAACAGACGAGCCACAGAGCAAAACGCCAACATTGCAAAAACCCCCGAATGCAAGATGAAGCAAACCGTTATCAGCTAAAAAACACAAAAGTGGGCGAGAAGATCCAGCTAATCAAGAGACTTGATGTGAATTCATAAGCTACAGAACCCAAAGAAGATCTGCAAAACTCACGTCGCCTAACGAAACTTAATAATATAGTAGCGCTGTTTGACCCCTGTAGAGTTAAGACAGGTTTAATAGGAAGTTAAGAGTGGGTTATCACATACTCGTCGAGATGGGGTATGGACGGAACCAGCCAGTGCGATTTCTCTAGATTCAGCTCTAGATTCAGAACTATGTAAATCAGGGATCCTCTCTGGGCAGGGGATCCCTGAGGACTGCCTAAAGCGTATATTCCACGCCCTCTTCTTCCTGAATGCGACGGATGATCTCCCAGTTTTCTTGATAAGTAATCGGTGCAAAAGCTACCCGGTCAAAAGCTTGTCGCATGGCTGTGCCCTCAAACTCAAAAGTAAAGAAGGCTTCTCGGATCCTTTCTGCCAGCTCAGGGTGGAGATTGTGGGCATGGCCGAAAGAGCCGCTGGGGAAGGTCTCCGATTTGTAGAGGCTGCGGAACTGGCTACAATCCACTTGCTCGTTGAGGCACATGCGATTAAGCACATCGTTGGCAATGGGGGCGGCATCGTAGTCTTCGTTGAACACACCCAAAATGGAGTTTTGGTGGCTGCCAGAAAACTCGGCGATGTAGTCTCCTGCCTCATCATCCAAGCCTGTCTCTTGTTTGATCAAAATGCGAGCACTGATATAACCGGAGTTGGAGGAAGGATGGGTAAAAGCTACACGACGACCGGCAATATCATCGAGGGCTTGAATATCGCTATTCACATGAGTGATCACTTCCATCTCGTAGCCGATGGATCCATCTTCTTGTTGGAAAATGGCAAAGGGCACAAAGCCGGCAACATTCACGGCTACAGGAGTACAGCCTGTGCAGGTACCCATAATGTGTAGACGTCCAGCGCGCATTGCCTCGTACTGAGCAGCCTGAGAATCGGCAGGGACAAATTGCACCCGTCTACCGGTGACTTCCTCTAAGTGAGCGGTGAATTCAGCCCAGGTATTGGCATAGACAGCTGGCTCTTCTGAGGAGGTATAAGACACCAACAGCACTTCCGGATCTACCCACTCCGAGGGATCCTCCGGCAAATCGGCAACCAGATCCCCCACCCGATCACAGTAGCGGGCATCCATTTGAGGAGGGCGGGGACAGTCTAGACGAGCCTGAGAAAGGCTGCTGCCCAACCCCAAGGTGACAGCTCCCGCCAATCCAGCTCCCATCACCAGCTTTCCCAACGGGATCCGAGTTCCAAAAGAAGATAGTGTCATCATGAATAAAAGCTCCCAACTATGGCAATCAACAAGAGCATCTGACGAACCCAGAAGAGGTAAAAATTCCTCCTCTAGGCCCTAGAAGTCTTGCCTGAAAAGCAAAAACCATCTCAAATTCATTGAGATGGTTCATTCATTTGTATTTATGTCATATTACAGTTAATAAATTTTTAAGAAGAGTCTAGGATCTCGTTAAGGTTGCTCCATTAGCGCCCGCCAATCACAGCGATGTAGTTGGTCACCCATTCGTAGTAGGGCACACAATCCATCCGGCCATCCCCACAATCGGCCACCGGCGTCTTCCAGAAGGAGATGCGCTCAAAATTGTCGATGCCATTGGTTTGGCAACCTTCCGGCCCCAGCAGCTCACTGGCCTGACAAGCGGCTGGCACCACCGGCACCGACCCAAACCAAGCCGCCAGATCCCCTTGCACCTTCGGGTTCAAGGAATGTTCCATCCACAGGTAGGCACAGTTGGGGTGTTTGGCGGTAGCGCTGAGCATGGTGGTATCAGACCAGCCGGTGGCTCCCTCTTCCGGTACCACGCTGGCGATGGGCTGTTCCTCGTACTGCAACAGGTTCACCTGGAAGGGCCAAGAGCCGGAGGCCACCACTCCTTCGTTGACAAAATCATCCACCTGCACCGCCGCATCGTGCCAGTAGCGTCCAATCAGTTGCCGCTGCTGTCGCAACAGATCTAGGGCGGCATCAAACTGTTCACGGGTTAGCTCATAGGGATCCGTGATGCCCAATTCTGGGCGGTGGGCCTTCAGGTAGAGGGCGGCATCGGCAATGTAGATGGGGCCATCGTAGGCTTGGATGCGGCCCTTGTTGGATTTGCCGTCTAGCAGGATTTTTTCTTCAAACACCACATCCCAACTGGTGGGGGGTTCCGGGAAAACCTTTGTGTTGTACATCAACACGTTGGATCCCCATTGATAGGGTTGGATCCCCATTGATAGGGCACGCCGTAATGCTTGCCATCCACAGTATGCCAGGGAGCATCCTGCAGGCGCGGGTCGATGGTCTCCCAACTGGGGATCAGGCGGGGGTTAATCTGCTGCACCCGTTCCCCCTTGATCAGTCGCAGGGTGGCATCGCCGGAGGCCGTCACCAGATCAAAGCCGCCCTCATTCATCAGGGCCACCATCTCATCGGAGGTGGCTGCCACCTTAACGCTGACTTGGCAGCCGGTTTCTTTCTCAAACTCGGTCACCCAGTCATAGGCGGGATCCGTTTCCCCCCGTTCGATGTAGCCTGCCCAAGCCACAATCGAGACCGCCCCTTCTGGACGACCCAAGCGATACAGGGGCCCGCGAGCAGCATGGGCGGAATGGGAGGTCAGCAGCAGCGTGAGCAAGGCCAAGCCCAATGAGAGCAGAAGAGTTAGCCAGAGGCGAAACAGAATAGACCCCAGCTTCTTGGCCTGTAGGGGAATGAAGGGGTTCAGGTTGGCCATCACAGGCTTCTCCCAGGCAACAACTGCGCTGGCATCAAGGGTAGATCATTCCTCGAAGAGATCCCGCTACATTGAAAACAATCTCGACAACTCTCTATTCGACTCCACAGTTCTGGATCCCCCTCAATGGTTTCACTGTTGCCCAAGGATGGGATTCCGTCTCGCTCAAGCGACCAGCAGGGCGGGGTCAAAGCAATGGCACCGCAGGGAATCAAATGCCCTCTAAGCTGACGTTGAGAAAGCGGGCAATCTCGGCGGCTTGGTTTTCAATCTCGGCCAAAGAAGGCGGCTGCCCAACGCCGGTGAGGGGGATGTCGCCACGTCCTTTCACCCGCAAGTAGATGGCTCGGCGGGGGTTAAGCCCCTCTCTCAGCTCCACCCGTAAGCTTTGCACATCGGCAAAGTCATACTCCAGGCGGACTTCACGGTTTTTGCCCGGAAAGCCCTGGCGCACCAGCGTTATCTTTTGCGTGCGCCGGTCGAACTCGTTGTAGCCGCCTCCCAAGTTCCAATACAAACTCAGCCACTGGTATAGCCCCGCCAGGGATCCGAGCACCCCGTAAAAGAGCATGGCAATGCCCTGGGGAATAAACACCAGGCTGGCGGGATCGGAAAAGGGGAGCAAATTGCGGTGGAGATAGCTGGAAAGGCCGGCCAAGGTAAAGCCCAGCCCTCCCCCCGTCAGCGCCACCGCCCAAAAGTACACGCTGGGCCGCCGCGACCCAATCACGGTGTAGCGCAGCAGATCGGCAGAACGGATTTCAGGAACAATGGCGGACACAGTTGGGATCCCTGCGGGTTTTCCAAGGTTGGCTTCTCTCATTTTATTAGGTGGCAAGGGCTCTCCCCGGCAGAGGGGCGCTCAGGGGACTGTCAAGAGCCAATGCTGCCCAGGGAGTGGCGACGGAAGTGCTCTGCGCTGCACAGCCCTCACTGCTAGCCGCTTTCTCGAAAGGAAAAGGAGCTGGGGAGCGATGGAACGAGCCGTTGGGTTGCCCCTTGCAATGACTGTAGCAGGGATCCCTGCTGGAGCTCTGAGGTGTTCCATCTGCTGATAAAACCTGGACAGTATACGCCGATGGGATCCCTCTCACCTCAGGGTTAGGGCTTACCCGGCGTGACGATCCTACCCTCTCCTGGGGCGACTTCCGGGGGGTTGGGTCGGGTCTGCCCAGGGGGCTCATCAGCAGCATTCGAGGGAGAGGCAGGGTTGGGATCCGGCTTGGGAGAAGCCGTCTGCTCCGGTTCTGCGGCAGGGGGAGAAGGCTGAGGCTCAGGGGTTGGGTCTGGCAAGGCTGGCGGCTGGGGTATGGCGTCTTGGGCCGTTCGTTCCCCAAAAGCCGACAGGGCGATGGCGGCTTCCCCGCGGCTAACCGGCTCGAAGGGGTTGAAGGTGCGGATGGGGCCAAAGGTGCGCAGCACGGTGGAGGCATTCTCCAGACTGCGATCCGCTACCAGAGCAGGAATGGCTTCAGGAGGAATTTGCGCCGCATCGGTGAACCCCCAGCGCTCCTCCAGCTCCGCTCGGGATCCCTTGATCTGGCCGGGAGGTAAGTCCAGAGGCACCTTCATGCGGATCAACTCTGCCCGCGACAGCAGGCTGTTGGGGCGAAACTCTCGATTGGCATCTCCGGCAATTATGCCGGCAGCTCCCAGGGCTTGAATGTAGCGAAAGTTGGGATCCTCTTCCGGCACATCCAAAAAGAGGGGGCGTTCCGAGGGGGATCCCAGGCGGATTTGCCGGCTGGGCTCATCGGCGTGGATGGCGTTGTTGGCCAACACCAGCCAACGGGCAAATTCTCCGCGACGAACGCTGCGCTGCGGCTGAAATTCGCTGCTGGAGATATCGGCAAAAACTCCCAACCGATCTAGGTATCCCACCGAACGGGCCACCAGAGATCCGGGCTCCAAGTCTGTAAAGCGGCTGCTGTCCGGGCTGGGCAGGGGTGAGGAAGGGGTGGGAGCAGTGGGGATCGAGATAGAGGGCGGGATGGATCCCGGCGAAGGTTGAGGCGAGGGAGGTGCCAGCGGCTCGGATTGGGCTGTGGGCGGGCCCACTGGGCGTACAGCGCGCTCTAGCTGTTCTCCCCACTCGGTTCCCTGACAGGCCGACAACAGCCAGAGCAGCGGAATAAGGCTGCCGAGCTTGAGCCAGAGGCCGGGCCGCATAGGTTTAGACTGATGATGCACCGCTCTACCTTTCTCTATTGGTCTCTATTGGGCCCATTTGCGGCTGAACTCCTCCAGCACGTCCAGCAGGTTAAGCAGGCTTTGCATCGGCAGGAGATCGGCCAGGGGCAATTCTTTGCGCCCACCCCCCACTTTCACCGGGATCCCTTGCAAGATCTCTGTGACGGCGTCCTCATCCACCTTGCCTGCCATCACCTGGGGTGCCAGTCGCTCCGCCAAAAGGGTATGCAGGTGGGCATCGCGCAGGTAAAGATGCCAGCGGGCCACATCGATGTAAACTTCTTTACCAATGGCAGCAGCTAATTGCTCAATGTCTGGGTTGCTGGGCACTTTGGCCATCGCTCAGCTCCGTTGGGGGTTGCGTCTGCCCTTGCTCAATCATAACCCGAACCCAAGGACTCCTCAGGGAGAGCTGGCAGCCGAGCGGTCGGGTAGAGGTAGGGCGAAGTTCTCTTGCAACTGCCGCAGCATCAACAGGTGTTCCAGAGCTAGGCGATCCCGTTCTGTCCGCAACTGGCTCAGTTGGGCCTGAATTTGGCGGATATCGGCCTCGTCGGAGTCCCAGGTTTGCAAAAGGCGGTAGAGGCGCTCTTGTTGGTTGGCAATTTGCCGGTTTAGGCGGGCTAGACGGCGGCTGAACTCCACATCCATTTCCTCTGCCAGCTCGGGATCCGGCAGCAGGGCCAAGCGATCCCAATGGATGCCCAGGTCGGCCAAGCTTGGCGGGGACGGATCCAACTCCTTGAGGAGGGGGAAATCCGGAAAGGGCGATAGCTCCGTCTTGGGAGGGGTCCATTGGTTTTGATCGGGGGCAGGGGTGAGACGGGATCCGGGTGAAGGCAGGTTTGTGGGCTGGGGGGCAGGCTCCTGTCCACTGGGAGAGGGGCGCAACTCCTTCGGACTCTGTCCCGCCGGCGCGGACGGCGTTGCCAGATGGCTACTGCTGGGATCTGCCTGGGCCGACAGGGATCCCAGACTGCATAGCCAAAGGCAGACTCCTAGCCCACAAGCCCAGCGAACTGCTTTTTCCACCCTGCGCTCCTCAGTCTTTCTCAAGCCTGCTTAGGTCATTCCCAGCCCACCTCGGCCCTGGTCGCGTTGGCGGGGCGAGATCCACGGTTGGGGATTGTCTCAAACAAAATCGAGTAGGCATCTTGCTTTTGCCCCGGCTCGAAAAGATAGCGTTGGGCAACACGAGCAGAGGCAGGCACGATGGCCACACGCACCGGCGGATCTTCCAGCGATACCAAAGGCTGGGGATGAGACCAACGCCATCCCACCCAGCCCGCCCCTGCCAAGGCCACTACAGCCGCTGCCACCCGTCCCCAAGGGGTGCCCTTACGTTGCCGCCAGCCCAGGTCGAGCATTGGCCGCCGATCCAGCTCAGCGAACACACGGCTGATCAACAGCTCCGTCTGGATGGGATCCAAGGTGGGGGCCTTGAGATTGGCCAAACCGGCCTGCAGAGCTGCCAGTTGGCTGTACAGTTGCCGCGCCTGAGGATCGCTGGCCAGCCAATCTTCCACCTGCCGCGCCTCTTGAGACGACAATTCCCCATCCAAGTAGGCGCTCAACTGTTCAAAGCGCTCATCCACCACCGGCAGCTCTTGCTGGGGATCCCTGGGGTCGGGGTTGGGGTTGCCGCGAACCATGGTCATTCACCATTAAGGTAGGGTTTTAGGGTGGATTGTAGGCGGGCGCGGGCGCGCGCAATGCGAGACTTAACAGTGCCCAAAGACACCCCTGTGATCTCGGCAATTTCCTCATAAGCCATTCCCTGAATTTCCCGCAGCAGGATTGTCTGGCGAAAGGCCTGCGGCAAGTCGCGGACGGCTTGGTGCAATCGCTCGTAGAACTCGCAGGTGGCGAGGTGCTCATGGGGACTGGGGCTCTCGCTGGGCAGCTCCCATTCCATCTCGCTATCCCGCATCTGAATCGGCGCATCCAGAGAAAGGGGCTGCTGCTGTCGTTTGCGCTTGCGCAGCTCGTCGTAAAACAGGTTGGTGGCGATCCGCCCCAGCCAGCTGCGAAATTTTGCCGGCTCCTGTAGGCGTTTCAGGTTGCGGTAGGCCCGGATCCAAACTTCCTGGGCCAAGTCATGCCGGTCCTGCCAGTCCGGGGCAAGATGATAGAGCACCTTGTCCACATGGGCCTGATGGCGACGCATCAACTCGGCAAAAGCCTCCCGATGGGGCTGGGATCCCTGCTGACAGAGCAGCACCAGATCCGCATCAGCGAGCTTTTCGGGCCGCACAGGCACGTTCTTCACCAAGACCGACCAGCGCTGGCCACTGATGTCGCTGAGGGCAGCATCCATAGGCATCCATAGGTTGTAACAACAGCAACAGCGGAGGGCTCCCCTCCCAGACAGAACCTCTGTTGCCCAGACGAAATGGCAGAGTTTGGGTTCCCCCCACCCTCAACCGCAGGGTAGCTCCAGAGGCTCTGAGGGCCATACCGGCAAGACTCCACAGCAAGACCACCTCCTCACTAGATCTTGGCGCACATGGCGGGGTGGTGGATTGCAGGATAGCTCTTGAGTTGATAACTGGGCTACAGTGGGCTTGCGGTATGGTAAAACCCCGACCCGGCATGACTTCCGATGCTCCTGTTGCCGTCCTCTCCGAGCTCAAGGCGGTGCCCATGTTGGCCGAACTTTCGGCAACGTCCTTGCAATGGTTGGGATCCCAGGTCAAGCTGCGGGATATCCCGGCGGGACAGGCCCTCTTCATGCAAGATGCCTGGGGCAGCGTAGTTTATCTGATCCTCGCCGGCTGGGCTAAGGTGCGGCGGGCTTTGCGGGCGCAAGACAGCACCAAAACCCTTGCCTTGCTGGGGCCGGGCGCTTGGGTGGGGGAAATGGCGGTACTGGACGAAGCTCCCCGCTCGCGAGATGTGCTGGCCCTAACCCCGCTGCGGGTGGCCGGGATCCCGGCGGCAACCTTCAAAGCGCTGATGTTGCGGGAGCCGCAACTGTGTTACCAGCTGGCCTGCAGCCTCTCCCGTCGCCTGCGCCTGGCCAACTTGCAGGCGGATCTTGACCAGCAGAGCCCCCCGCTGCGAGTGGTGCATACGCTGGTGCAACTGGCGGAAGCTTTTGGCGAGAAGACCGCCCAGGGGATGCGCATTGTCTACCCTCCCCCCCAGGATTTGGCCGATATCAGCCAAGTTAGCCGGGAGACAGCCCTGGCGGTACTGAGCCGTCTGCAGCAGCAGGGGGTTATTCAGCCGCTGCCGGAGCAACAGTCTTTGCTGCTGATCCAGTACGCCAAACTGGTAGAGGCCACCCGTCTGCTTTAGATATTGAAGATATTGACCCATGTCTCCCCAACCGATTTCTCCCCATCCAGGACAAGAATCTGTCTGGGACTATCCGCGCCCACCTCGTCTGGAGCCCACCACAGAACTGGTGGAAGTTCTCTTCAATGGCGAGCTCATTGCCCAAAGCCGCCGTTGCTACCGCGTCCTGGAAACCAGCCACCCGCCCACCTACTACATTCCCCCCACCGACGTTCGACTGCAGTATCTCCGCCCCAGCTCTCGCACCTCTTTCTGTGAGTTCAAAGGGGCTGCCTGCTACTGGACAGTTCAGGTCGGATCCCAAACAGCCGTAGATGCCGCCTGGAGCTATCCGGATCCCAGCCCGGCGTTTTTGCCCATCCGCGACTACCTTGCCTTTTATCCAGGCCGTGTGCAGGAGTGCCGGGTAGGTGGAGAACGAGTCCGGCCTCAACCCGGAGATTTCTACGGCGGTTGGATCACCTCAAAGGTCGTAGGCCCTTTCAAAGGAGAGCCGGGTAGCTGGAACTGGTAGGGGCGGAGCAGCGATTCCCGAGGGGGGATCCCTTTTACCCACGAAAAGGACTACAGTTAAGTCGATGCGGGTAAGTTGTCCAAGGACTCCGTCCCGCTGGCACGAACAGGAGAGCGCGGACAAAAACCATGACGGTGCGGGTGCCCCTCGACTATTATCGGGTTTTGATGCTGTCGGCACGGGCAGATGAGCATCAGATTGAGCAGGCATACCGGGAGCGGATCGATCTCAAGCCGGGCGAGCGCTCCTGGCTGTCGGGGTTCTCGCCACAGGCTGTGGAAGCTCGCGCCCAGATGATCCAAGAGGCGGCTTCTGTGCTGCTGAACCCTGAGGCACGACGAAACTACGACGAACACCTCATGCCAACGGATCCCACCTTGACGGTGGAGGAGGCGCACCTACCGGGAGTGCTGTGCTTGTATTGCGAAGCCGGAGAGTACCAGGCTGCGTTGGACTTGGCTCAACACCTGTTGGAGCAGGGCCACCCTGCTCGTTCCGATGCCATTTTGGCGCGGGCCATCGCTCGTCTGGAACTGGGTCGAGAAGCCTGGCAACAGGGATCCTACGAAGAGGCGGCGCGTTCCCTACAGGCGGGCTTGGCGGAGCTGGAGGAGTATCAGGCCTTTCCGCAGATGCAAGCGGAGATCCGTATCGATTTGGGCAAGCTGCGTCCCTATCGCATTTTGCAACTCCTCAGCCAAAGTGCTCCCGCCCAAGCTGGAAGACACACCGCTGATGGGAACGGGGAGCGGCAGCAGGGACTGGCTCTCCTCAAAGCCATGCTGGACGAACGGGGCGGCATCGAGGGGATGGGGCAAGATGGCTCTGGCCTCAGCACCGAAGATTTCCTGCGCTTTATCCAACGGGTACGTCGCCACCTCACCCTCAAAGAACAGCAGGAGTTGTTCGAGCGGGAGGCTGAGCGTCCCTCGATGGTGGCCGCCTACTTGGCCGTGCAGGTGTTGCTGGCGGCAGGTTATCTGGAAAACCGCCCGGCTCTGGTGCGGCGTGCTCGCGGCTACCTGGCTCGTCTGGCGCAGCGGCAGGATGTGCATCTAGAGCAGGCCATCTGTAGTCTGTTGCTGGGGCAGACCGAAGACGCGCTCGCCCATCTGCGCTCCACCCAAGAAGTAGAGGCCTTGCAGTTTATCGAAGAACACTCCGCCGGTTCTCCCGACCATCTGCCGGGTCTGTGCCGCTTCACAGAAAAATGGTTTCAGGAGGAGGTGTTCCCGGAGTTCCGCGGTCTGGAAGCCGCCCAAGTGACGTTGCAAGCCTACTTCGACAACCCCCAAGTACAAGCTTACCTGGACGAAATGCCCAGCCGCGAAGACCCGCCGGCAGGGATGCTCTCTCCCAGTGCTCCGCACCGCTGTCGCGAACAAGCCCCCCATCCCCCACCTCATTTGCCTGCCGTGGTGGGTCCTGAGCCAACCCAGGAATTGTATCGCCCACCCGCCCCTTGGCAACAGGGGGTGCCAGAACCCCCGCGCCTCTCGGATTTGCCCTCTTACCGCAGCACCCCCAAGGCGGGCGTCTCTGCTCTTGCGGATGAGAGTTCTAGTGCTCCGCACCCCTGTCGCGAACGCGCCCAAGACCGTTCCCCTCAGGGGGACGGAGTCCAGGGCCTAAGGTCCGCTGGCGCGATCGGTTTGCAGGATGTGGAGCGTTACCGCCGCAGCCGCTTGGGATCCCGTAAGCGTCCTGCCCTTCCCGCCGTGGGCTTCGCACCGCTGACGCGAGTGGCCGGGGTGGTCGGTGTGGGCATTCTCTCCCTGCTGGTCATCTGGCAAATGCTGCGGGGCCTCTTCACGCCGCCGCCGGCACCACCGCTGGAGCAACCCCAGGTGCAAATTGAGCAGCCGCCGGTTGACATATCGCTACGCGACGCCTCCGCGAACGACAATCCCGGCCAGACAGAACCCGCTCCCCCGCCTGAGCTAACCGGCCCTCTGGCGGAGTGGCAAGGAGTACAACAGGTGCGGGTGGTCTCCAACGATGGCCTCAACATTCGCCAGCAACCCAGCCTGACGGGAGCCATTGTCGGGACAGCCCCACGCCAAGCCCTGCTGCGGGTGGTGGAGGTGCAGGCTGGGGAGGGACAGGTGCCCGTCTGGCTGCGCATTGAGCGAGATGGCGCGCCCGGGGGATGGGTCGCCGCCCAGTCGGGCTCCACCCGTCTGGTGGAACGGCTCTAGCTCTGATACATTTACGCTGAACACTGCTGAACATCACTGTTCAACTATGCAGCGATAGCATCCTGTTTGTTTCCATTCGCGTTAGCGGGACGGAGTCCAAACAGAATGGCGGTATCCCGCAAAGCTTTGAGTAGAATACCCAAAGCGCAGTTTCCGTGTCGTCTTACTACCAATTTTCTGCTTTGCTTTGGCTACCATGTTGGCAGACTCGAAAGTAAACAGAAAGATCAACTGGTAGTAATCCGTACTGAACATATTATACATTATTTTCAGTATAGTTGAGCTTATTATTGACTAGAGTCATGCTCCCTTGCTGCCAGCTGTTATTGCTCCGCAACGCTGCTGCGACCGCGCTACGGGGACGGAGTTCTCGGTCCCGCCCTTTTAAGGGGTATAGTCTGCTTCCTTCTCAACTGTTGTGGATATTCTGCGCAATGCCCCGCTGGGGATTTATCTGGAAGAGCCTCGCACCTGGCTACATTGCCTGGATCCGCGAGTCAAGCTGGCCTGGCTGCTTAGCTTTCTCCTCAGCCCCATTCTGGCCGGCAATGGTTGGCGCTTGGCTGTGGTGGTGGCTCTTCTGCTGCTAACTGTGGCGGCCCGTCTGCCGCGCCGGGTTTGGTCAGGCCAACTCTCCCTGGTGCTGGCCCTGAGCCTGCTCACCTTTGGAATCACCAGCTTGGCCCCCGATGGGTTGGGGGTTTTCCCGCAGCCGCAACGGCAGGATATGCAGGTGGTGGGCTATGGGCTGACCGGGATCCCCGCTGTTCCCGTTAGCGGTGCAGGGCACTTCGACTTGGCCGTAGAACAGGGATCCCCAGACCGTGCCTGGCGGGCGCAAACCCGTGCCTGGCAAACTCCTTATCGCTACCGCCTGGTTCAGTTTTCCCTATTGGGACGAACCTTTCAGGTCTCCCGCCGTTCTCTATCGGTGGCGCTGCGGCTGGGCACCCTCATTTTTACGTTGCTCTACGCTACCCATTTGTTTCTGTTGACCACGGCCCCCGAAGAAATTGCCGAGGGGATCGGCCAATGGTTGCAGCCTCTCAAGCGTTGGAGATGGCCGATTGCCGAAGTAATTCTCACCCTCACCTTGGCGCTACGCTTTCTGCCTCTGGTGATGGAAGAGGTGCAAAACTTGACGCGGGCGGTGCGAACTCGGGATGTGCGCTGGGGATCCCTGAGTTTCCGGGGCGGGATGCAAACCCTGCTGGCCTTGGTGGAGCGCTTTTTTGAAAACTTGCTCCTGCGTGCCGAACAGACGGCTATGGCAATGCAGGCCCGTGGGCTGACCGGCCCAGACCATCCCCTGCGCTGGCACCGCCTACAACTGCGGCGGCTGGATCGCGGCCTACTGGCTCTACTGCCCCTGTTTTGGCTGCTCAGAACCTTGTCCCCCTAAGGTGACCGGCAACACAGCTTTTTCCTACCCAGGGGGATGGGGCTCGTCGCTGCCCATCGGCAGGAGCAGCCGAGAGACACAACGCCCATCGGAAGAGAGGTAAAAGGAGAGCTGGCCCCCCATCCGCTGCACCACCCGTTGACACAGGCTGAGTTCCAAACCAGGACTCACCGATAGAGGCGACTTGAGCAGAGGATCTGCGTAGATCACCTGGTTCGGATCCAACTGAAGGGCGGCCATCAGGTGAGGGTCGAAGCTGCCCTGATCCACCACCAGCAGCTCTGCATACCCAAAGTGCTCCGCACCGCTGTCGCGAACGCTGGCTTGGCTCCACAGATCCAGCCGCCCCCCTTCCGGGCTGCGCAAAATAGCGGCTGTCAACACCTCCCAGAGCACCATCTCCAGTCGTTCGGGATCCCCCTGGACGGCAATGATCATGTCCCCATGGGCCCGCGGCCACAGCTTGCGTTTTTGGGTCAGGGCCTCCACTCGGCGTAGGCTTTTGCGCACCAAGGTTGCCAAGGGCACCGACCGCAACTGCGGCTGCACCTGCCAAGTTTCCGACTGCAACAACGGCCTTGTGGAGACGGTCAGATCCCGCAGCCCTCTGCCAATTTCCACTACTTTTTGCCAGCGGGTGGCTTCGTCTCCGGGGATCTCCGGCACCTGACCCAGGCGGTGCAGGCTGTCCAGAAGGGCATTCTGCATATCCAGCAGGCGGCGGTGCTTGTACCAGTTCAACTCCCTGAGCACCTCCTGCTGCTCTTGCAAAGTTTGCATCCAGAGCAAGCGCCGCAGCGTCCAGCCGCAGGTCTGGGCGATCAGCATCACAGCCGCCCGCTCGTCGGGATCCCAAACCTTGCCCGCTTCTGCCCCCAAGATCAAAACTCCCAAAGCTCCCGCCTGCGAGGAGTTTGTCTCCCCCAGCGCCACCAGCAGCCAGGATCCCAGGCCGGCAGCAAAGTGCTCCGCACCGCTGACGCGACTGAGCCAAGTGCGGCTGGCAGGGGGGATCTGCTCCTGGGTGAGCGGCAGAGGTTCTGCTGACTGCAGCGCGTAGGCCAGTAGGGGATCTTGCAGGTCGATCTCGGTGGAGCCGGTCTCCGTCCCGGCAGCGGTAGTAAAAGGCCCCTGGAGCTGAGCCCGGCTCTCCCCCGGCTGCCAACTAACCATGAGCGCCAGAGGGATCCCCAGCAATTGGGCCGTCTGTCGGACGGTGGTGGTGTACAGATCTGACAAGGTGGCCAAGTTTGGCAAGGTTGAACAAGTGGCGATCAGGCCCTTGAGCAATTGCTCTTGTCGTTGCCGGCGTTGTTCTGACCGAATTTGCCGCAGGATCACCCCCACCTGTTGGGCGATCCCCCGCAGCAGTTGCCGCTCTTCCCGGCTCCAGGCCCGTAGCTGGGGATGCAACACCAAGAGCAGCCCTTCCACAGGTGTGGTGGCGGTACCGCCGACCCCGGTGTGGGTCAGCATCAAGGAACGAACCCCTGCCAGTTCCTGCCGCCAAGAGAGCAGGCGCAGATCTTGGTCGTAGTTTTCTGCCACGACCACCTCGCTGCGCATGAGATCCTGCCAGTCCTGGTCGCTCAGAGGGCTGAGCTGCTGTGGCAAAGTCTGCTTGCCTTCCCTGCGGTACTCGTAGAAGAGGCGGGGGATGGGGCTGTCGGGATCCACCGTCAACACGGCCACTGCACCGACTTTCAGGCGCTGGGCCAGGCCGACAACGGCTTGCTGGAGAGCCTGTTGCAGCTCCGCCGGGTTGTAAAGCGAGCGGCCCACCTGTTGCACAAACTCTTGGTCATCGGCCAACTGGCGAATGCGGCGATCCAGATTTTCTAGGGGGGCAGCCAAGGCCAACCCATTGGCGGCAGCAGCTACCAACTGTCGCTCAGCGGCTTGCCAGGTACGGGGCACATCCGATTGCACCCAGATGAACCCCAGCAGATCCTTTTCCAGCAAAATCGGGGCCGCCAAAACGGCCTGGGCCCGCAACTGCTGCATCAGCTTGGGGGGAACCTCAGAGCGAGTCGTCCCTGTGCCGCCCACCACCACCTGGCCATCGGCGAGGGTGTAGTACATGTCCCCCAATTCCCGCAGCGAAAGGCTGACCTCCCCTGTTGGCCCTGCTCCGACTTTCTCCGCCCCGCTGTCGCGAACAGCTTTGGGGACGCTCCCGTGGGGAACGAACTGACCCTGGCCGCGCTCGTGCCAATACACCTGAATGTGGACGGCGCCCAGGAAAGACTGTAGCTCTTGCTTCACCCAGCTGACCCGTTCCTGCAGGGATCCCGCCTGGCGCATCGCCGTTCCCAACCTCAGGAGTGGATCCTCAAGGCGCTTTTCGGTCTGCTGCTGCCAAGCGTTTTCCAACTCTTGCAGAGAAGCTGCCAACTGCCCCAGCAAAATCCCCAGGAGAGCCTTTTCGTCCTCACGGGTGGTAACCCCCCACATTTGGGATCCCAGCATCAGGATCCCCAAGCAGCGCCGCCGTCCCACTGCCGTTCGCGACAGCGGGCCGTAGGCCGAGAAGGGATAAATGAAACAGCCCTGGATCCCGCCCAGTCGCCTGGCCTCCCGCTGCCAAATGCCCATGCGCGGTTCCTGAGAGAGGTCAGGCAGGCTGATCGGTCGCTGCTCGATCACCACCTGCTCCAGGATCTCCCCCGGCTGTAGAGGATGCACCGCCCGCAGTAGGGTTTGATCCTCAAGAAGGGTCACTCCCCCCTGACCCACCAACTGGTGATTTGGATAGTCGTAAAAGGCCAGCCAGATCAGCGGCGCCCCAAACGCCGCCTTGACATACTCCAGCGTGAGCTGAACGAGGGTGTTGGCATCGCTCTGCTCCCGCATCTGCTGCAAGGTTGCTTGCAGGGCCACCAGGGGAGATATTGGCCCAGCTCTATCGGAATGAGGGGGAACAGACTGAACCATACCTGTGTGGAGCTATTCTACAGGTTCCTCTGCAAGTCAATGCCCTCTCAGCCAGATCTCCGTCGGATCTGAGCCTTATTTGTTGCTGGGCAACGCTGAGGCAACAGGTGAGAAGAAGAGAGCCCGGACTTGTTGCTGTTTGGAACAACTTTGGCATACTCTCCGCCCCAAGGGGCAGGGATTCTCGACGTCGGGCGTTCGCCCCATCCTCGACGCAGTGAAAGATTTGGTTTTCATCTCTCACCCAGCCCCAGTGTAGTCTGTCTGCAGCCGTCCTTCATGGCTTCCTAACTTCCCTGGGGTTGGTCGCGGAACGCTTGGAGCATGACTCTAGTCAATAATAAGCTCAACTATACTGAAAATAATGTATAATATGTTCAGTACGGATTACTACCAGTTGATCTTTCTGTTTACTTTCGAGTCTGCCAACATGGTAGCCAAAGTAAAGCAGAAAATTGGTAGTAAGACGACACGGAAACTGCGCTTTGGGTATTCTACTCAAAGCTTTGCGGGATACCGCCATTCTGTTTGGACTCCGTCCCGCTAACGCGAATGGAAACAAACAGAATGCTATCGCTGCATAGTTGAACAGTGATGTTCAGCAGTGTTCAGCGTAAATGTATCAGAGTGTCTCAATCTAGTTTGGAATGACTGTAATTTCAGGAAGGCTTCACCACTGGGATCCCTCGCAGCTTGTGAGTATGGGTCACCAAGCTCTGGACAAAGTGTTGAAAGCGCTGTTGTAGCTTCTCGTCTTTGAGATTGCCTTGCTCGTCAAAAGCGTTCCAAGCCCGACCGATGGCGATTTGCTCTGGGATCACCCAGCCATGCACCCAACGCACAATCAAGCGCATCTGGTTCAGGGTATTGCTGTTGCTCTCGCCGCCCAAAACGCTGATTAACCCAAAGACCTTACCCTCCAGTTGCTCAAAACTCAACAGATCCAGTGCATTTTTCAGGCTGCCGCTGATGCCGCCGTGGTACTCCGGGCTGGCTAGGATGATCCCATCCGCCCGCTTCATGGTTGCTCGTAGGACTGCCACATCGGGATAATCTGCATAGGATTCCGAGCCATCCACAAAGGGCAACTTCATCTGCCGCAGATCGAGGATGTGCAACGGGATCCCCAACTTCTCAAACTCGCGCCGCGCCACCTCCAGCGCCTGGTACGTCAGGGAATTGGGCCGCAAGCTGCCTCCGATTGCCACGAAACGAGCCGCAGAGGTTTCAGCCATGGTGGTTTGAGGATTGCCAGTGAGGGCTTGTAGAGGAGACATGGGCCGGACTCCCGAGCAGACATCAGTTACGTTGCAAACAATCATAACTCATACCAACTTCGAGTTGTAAAGATTTCCTTAACTTTTCTGCTCCGCAACGCTAACACGTTTGCCGAAGGGTCGCGTAGCGATAGCAGCCGGATTCCTATCCAGAACTGGGGATCTGGATACCCTTTAGCAAAGGGATCCGGGGCCAACGGATCACCTGCAGCAGGTTGGAAAAATCATCCCGCCAGACGGGATCCCCGGCTTGGGGCAAAAGGGGCTGCCAGGGATCCAGTTCCTGCAGGACTCCAGAGTTTTGGGCCAAAGGGCTCCGCCCTGCTGAGGCGGTCGTCGAAGCGTCGCGCGGCGATAACAGCACCCAGTGGGAAGGGGCCAGCCCCGCCTGTCGTTGCTCAGGGGAGAGATCCCGGTGGTCTTGGTGCCAAGCGTGAAGCTGCAGGGATCCGGCCAGGCCGGCCAACAGCGGGGCCAGGTCGAGGTGGCGGTTGGTGATGTTGAACAGCAGCCAGCCCTGGGGCTTGAGCTTGCTCAGGTAGAGGGCCAAAGCCTCTTGCGTGAGCAAATGCACCGGCACCGCGTCAGAGCTGAAGGCGTCCATCACCATCAGGTCATAGCTGCCCTCTGGGATCCCCTTGAGGCTGAGCCGGGCATCACCGAGGATGACCTGCACCCGCGCCCGTGCCTGAGCCCACCGGAGATAGGAAAAATAGCGGCTCGCCCAATCGACCACGGTGGGATCCAACTCGAAAAACGTCCACTCATCCCCTGGCTCGGCATAGGCGGCCAACGTGCCGATCCCCAGCCCCAACACCGCAATGGCGGGCGTGGGATCCACAGTCTGGGCTCTGAACGCCGCAAACACCTGCCCAACCGGCCCAGACCGAGAAAAATAGGTCAGCGGCTCCAGCGCTTTTTCCGGATCCAAGTTTTGGCTGCCGTGTAGAGTGGTGCCGTGCAGAAGGCCACGAAAGGATCCCTGCTCAGTTTGGTATTCCACGATCCGGTTGAGGCCGAAGGCGCTGCGCTCGCTGTGGATCACCTGCAGTCCCGGCTGCAGCCAGGGTTGCCCCAGCAGCACAACCAACCCCGCCAGCGCTCCCACCCAACCGACCTTGGCCTGCCAGCCAGGGGCTCCGCTCTGCTGCTGTGAACGGCTCTCCCCTGACGCCAACAGCGCCAGCACCGCCCAGCCCAACGCCAAACCCACCCCAGCGCCCACCTGCAGCAACGCCTGCGGTCGAAAGTGCAACAGCAGCAAGGGCAGGAGCAGCCCCAGCCCCAGCCACAGGCCCACCCGCCCCCCCTGAGCCCCCAGCACTGCCAGCGACATCCCCAGCAACAGGGGATATTCCAGCACCGTCTCGAACACCTGCGGTGCCAAGAGGGCAGAGAACATTCCCCCTAAGCTCCCCCCCAAAGCCAGCCACAGGTAAAACTGCGTCAACTGCTCCACCGGCGGGCGACGGCAAGCCAACCGGCTGTGGCAGCCCCAGCTCACCAGCCCAAAGGTGATCAGATGCAGCGGCAGAAGCAAAAAACCGGGCCTCACCCAGCCCAAGACCTGTGTCCCCACCGCCCCGCAGGCCAGAAGAGCTGTCGTTCCCAAAACCCCCTTATTGGGGTGGATCCCCCCGAAAGCCAGCATGAATGTCAGCAGATAGATCCCCAGGGGGATGGCCCACAACAGGGGCACTGCCGCCACGTCGGTGGTCAACAAGGTGGTGACCGCCACCAACAGGCCCGCCGGCAAAAAAGCCAGACCCGCCCAGCGCCAACGCTCTCGCCAGGAAACAGCCCAATTCCCCAGAGCAGCGCCGGATCCCTGGGAATCCGCCCCACGTTCTTGTGGCTCGGCAACGCCGTTGCAACTGAGCAGCAGACCCACCCCGCTCAGCAGCACCAGGGCTGCCACCAGCGCGTAGGATCCCGTCCACAGGAGAGTTTGCCAAGCCAAAGACAGACGAGGCTCCAACACCAGCGGGTACCCCAGCAGCCCGCCCAAGCTGCCGGCATTGCTGGCCACATAGAGAAAATAGGGATCCAAAGCCTCCCGTTGCCCCGCGACCCCTCTTGCCGCCAACCCCCGTTGCAGCAACGGCGTCGTCGCCGACAGGAGAAACAGCGGCACCCCAGCTCCCAAAGTCAAGTTTGCCAACAGAGCGAGAGGGGGCCACCATCCTTCCGGTTGGCCGGGGATCCCCAGCTGAAAGGGCAGAAGCCTCAGCCCGACCAGCAGCAAGATCCCGTGGATCAGCACCCCCATCCTGGGATTGAGGCCGCGCCCCAGCCGATCTGCCCACAGGTAGCCCAAAAGCAGGGTGGCCTGAAAAAAGGCCAGGCAGGTATTCCACACCAGGGGGGATCCCCCCCACAGCGGCAGCAGCAACTTGCCCACCAACAACTGTCCCCAGAAGAGGCAAAAAGCGCTACCAAACAAGCTGAGGCCAACTAGCCAAACCAAAGCCGACCCACCGCAAAACCCTCAACTGCCAGTATTCCCCACTTTCTCCCGGAAGCTTGAGATGGGATGTTGTAGCCGCTTGGTGGTGCCCCTTGGGATCACCCAACTCAGAGGAAGGCCGATCCTTGTTCCTCGATTCAAGTGCGCCAACGGGTGGAAGGGGGCCACCCTCCGCCAGTACTCTCAGTTGCCCCGATCACAAGGACTTTGTCCCGCTGTCGCGAACGGTTAGGATCGCAACGCTGACTCAAACCTACACTGCACCCCCATGTTGCCATGCAGCGCCAACGCGAACACAGAGCATCGCTGGCTCTGGCGTGACCAGCCCATTCGCTACCAACAGTCGGGATCCACAGGCCCAGCCGTGTTGCTCATCCATGGCTTTGGGGCCAGCAGCGACCATTGGCGGAAAAATTTGCCGGAGCTGGGGCAGCACTGTCAGGTGTATGCGGTCGATTTGTTGGGGTTTGGGGGATCCGCCAAGCCCCTGCCGGGATCCCCTTTGCCCTACACCTTTGAGACCTGGGGATCCCTGGTGGCAGACTTTGTCCGAGAGGTGGTGGGCCAGCCAGTCTATCTGGTGGGCAACTCGATTGGCTGCATTGTGGCTTTGCAGGCGGCGGTTCTGGATCCGGCCCAGGTTTTGGGGGTGGCGATGTTGGATCCCTCGCTGCGGCTGTTGCACGAGCGGAAACGGGGCCAGGTCTCCTGGCTGCGCCGCCGGTTCACCCCTTTGCTGCAATCCCTGCTGGGGTGGCCCCCCTTTGGTCGTTTCTTCTTTGCTCAGGTGGCCCAGGCTAGGGCCATTCGCAATATCCTTCTACAAGCCTACGGACGCAAAGAAGCGGTCACCGAGGAACTGATCCAGCTTTTGCTCAAACCCGCTTTGGAGCCGGGGGCGGCAGAGGTCTTTTTGGCCTTTGTGCGCTATTCTCAGGGGCCTTTGGCTGAAGATCTCTTGCCTCAGCTCACCTGTCCCGTCTTGATCTTGTGGGGGGAAGCGGATCCCTGGGAACCCATTGCTCTGGGGCGGGCCCTGGCAGAGTTTCCTTGCGTGGTGGGGTTCATCCCATTGCCGGGGGTCGGCCATTGCCCCCAGGATGAAGCCCCCGAGCTGGTCAACCCGCTGCTGTTGGACTGGATCCGGGATCCCACCCGAAAACCTGAGAAAGGACTCCATTCTCTCCCCCCAGAAGAGGGGAGCTAGGAAGCGGCGCAGCAAGAGCTTCCCTGGGCTCAAGGATGGCGCGGGCTGCCCTTGGAATTCTCATAATCTACGCCCGACCAAGGTGCTCCAGTTGATCCAGGTTGGGGCCCCTCAGCCGGAATGCCTGGCCAAACCCCTGGATGAAGCTGCCAGCTTTGGGGACGATCTGACAGAAGTGAAAATCCGCCAAGCCCAGGATCATCTCGGCAATCTCGTACTTGGCGCGGTAGAGGGCTTCAAACCCCTGCGCCTGCGCCTCCTCGCGGCTGAGAAACTGGGCTTCTCCGCTCACCATCACCCGCGGCAGGGCATGGTTACTGCGGGGATCCCCTGGCGTAGGCGGCTCGTGGATGAGTAGCGCGGCCCGGGGATCCGCCCGCAAAGCCTGGGTGTGGCCAGAAAGATCGCTGATGACAATGGCAAAGCGCAAGGGATCCCGCTGCACCACAAAAGGCACCAACGACACCGCCGGGGATCCCTGCTCCAGCACCGCCAAGCTGGCCACCGGCTGGCCATCCAGCAGCATATTTAACTGTTCCAGCACCGACATGGTTGTCCTCCAGTCCCCTTGCTATTATCAGCTCCCCTGTACTGGGACAAGAGCCACAACCCTGCTTACAGGCTGTTCCTGGCCTGGTTGAACTCTGCCCGGCAGCTCGGAGCGTTGGGCATTAACGTTGTAAATAAAACTTTACAATCCTACGCAAAGCGAGCTACGCTGGGAAAGAAAGCACGAGGAGAACCCTATGACCCGATATCGCTCCGTTGTCGTCGAAGAAGGTGGTCGGCTGAACAACTACGCCATCGAGCCGGAAATGTATGTGGACAGCACCCCCCGCGTGGGCTTCACCGACTATGCAGAGCGCTTGAACGGGCGTTTGGCGATGATCGGCTTTGTTGCCCTGATCCTGTTTGAAGCTCTGTCCGGTACCACCCTGATTGGCTGGCTGCAGTCCCTGGGCCGATAAGCCAAAGAACGCTTCCTAGGAAGAGGGCTGTCTCTAATCGCCGATTGACTGTTCGCGATAGTGGGACGGAGTCCTTACTTTGCTGCACAATTCTCTACAACCTGATGTGCAAACGCTAGGCAGTTGTGCGAGTGTGCAGGGAGCGGGTGGTTAGGTTTATGTTTCTAGACCCCAGCTACCGTTTGAAATGTACCCCAAGCTCTGGGGGAAGTGACATACTCCCATCACTGACCCTACGGGTACAGTGTGGGCTTCTCGCTTCATTGGGGAGCCTACGCAAGAACCCTCTGCGAGCAGACACGGGATGTCCCACCGCGTAGCTGCACCAGATTCCGGCAAAAGCCGTTTTGTGCAACTACTCTCACCATACACCATGTGGGGGTATCTGTATCCCGACACTGACGCTACGGGTACAGTGCGGGGCTTAGCTAACCCCACACCCCGACAAGCTAACGCCTGTGGAGACTCCTCTGGCGGGGTGGTAGGTCTAAAACCTACCGCTAGTCAAGGGTTGCTGAAGCAGGAAGAAAGCAACAGCGCTGAGCAAAAATCTGTTCTGTTCAGTGCTGTGTAGGTCTTTCAGAGCGGCATCTCCCAGTGCAGCTCGACATGGGTATGGCCTTCTGGGGTGCGGGTGCGATGCCAGGATCCCTTGGGTAGATAGCGGGCGATGGTGTTCATGGCCTTGCTGCCGTAGCCGCCGCTGAGGCCGGGAGCGTACTCGATACCATCGTTGACCACGGAAAGGCAGCAGTGGCGCTCCGTTTGGGCCAGCGACACCTTGACAAAGGAAGCATTGCCTTTGGGGGGTTGCACGTGGGCGATGACATTGCCGATGGCCTCTCGCAAGAAGCGCAAGATGTCTTCTCGCTGATCAAACCACTCACCGGTGTTGGGCTCCTGCAGCGGTTGCAGTTGCCGCTCTACAGATAGCGTTAGGCTGCCCGATTGGATCAGTTCATCCAGATAGATCTCGATGCCTCGATGCAGCCCTTCTCGTAAGCTGGGGGAGATGCGCAGCTTGGCAGCTAGAGTGCGCACATCGTTGAGCTGATTCCGGATCCCGCGTCCGATCCTCTCCAGTTGCTCGAGCAGGTGGTCGTAGACGGTGGGATCGGGAGCTTTTCCCTGGTGCTGCTGCCATTGCAAGCTCTCCAAGTTGTCCATCACCACCTTCAGCTCCTGCAGCTCGCGATCGTGAATGTCGGTGGCTACTCGGTAGAGCAGCTTGCGAGCCTGGTCAATGGCGGCCTCCTGTTCGGCTCGGCGCAGGCGCTCCAGTTCCTGTTGCTGGGCCAAGAGCCGTTCTTGATTCTCCACAATGACCAAAGTGAGCAGCAGGCTCACCCCCGTTAGCCCACTGGCCAGGGCCGGCAAGACGAGAGGCCAAACCCAACGCCCCAGTAGAAACTGGGCCACAGCCCACCCTTCGTAAACGGCAAGCCCCACCACAGGCCGCAGGAGAAACTGCTGTTGCTTCCAGCCCCAAGGGCTCAAAAGTGCTCCGCACCGCTGACGCGAACGTAGGGGGGGACGATAAAGCACCAAAAGCAGTCCCGTTCCCACTCCCAGCAGCAAGACCACCGCAGCCGCCACCCCCCCCGGCACGGATTGGTAGACCTCCCCGGTGAGCAGGCTGGAGAGGACTTGCGCCTGCAGCTCCACCGCCGCAATCTGGGATCCATCCGCAGTCCGCACTGGGAAGGTTTCGGGGTAGCCGCCCACAAAACCCACCAGGACAATTTTGTCCCGCAGTTGGTCGGCAACTTCGGGATCGAGGGGAGGGATCCCTTCTTGGCCGCGGCAGGCTTGGCTGGGGTTGATCATCGGGGCAACAGACCCGGATCCTGCCTGGAGAACAGCTGGAGGGCAAACCCGTTCGATGGGGATGATGGGGATCCCGTGCTGGGAGCCGAGGGGGTTGAATTGAATCGGCTGCAAACCCCGTTCTCGAAACCAGCGGCTGGCCCGCTCCGGGTCGTATTTGGCAAAAGCCAGAGCCTCGACCGAGGCGAACATCTGCTCCTCTTGGCTGTCGCGGCGCAGGTAGAGCCCCCGCAGCTGGGCCTGGCGCAGGATCCCGGCCCTATCCACCCGATATTGCACCACCCCCTGCACATGCTCTGGCGGCACCAAGTACTCCAGCCGCAGGGAAGAAAAGGGCAGGAAATGGTTGTAGATGTTAATCTCGGAGCGGCCAAAGCTCTCGCTGCTGCGGGTGGCCAAGACCAAGCGATCTGGGTAGCGCTGTACCACCTGACGCAGAGGGGCATCTAAGTTCTCGTTGCCCAGGTTTTGAGGTACCACAAAGCTGCTGGGCAGGTTTAGCACCACCACCCTGGCCTCAGCTTCTTCCAGTAGACGCAACGTCAGGCCGGCGTAGTTGGCCCGTTCCAGAAGAAAGTCAACCTTTTGGCCAAGGTGCTCTGCACCACTGGTGCGGCCATTGCTTTCCCCCTGTCCGCTGTTCCCGTTAGCGGGAACGTGCTCCGCACCGCTGTCGCGATCGAGTCCTATACGACCATCAATGCCGACGATCACCACCTCGGGAGAGGGCTGCTGAGGGCCACGCCAAGCGTACAGCCACTCCTGGGCGTCGCTCTCCATCCGCACCAACAAAGGATGCTGAGCAGAAAGGTTAAGCAGAGCAGCCCAACCCAAGCCCCAAGCCAACGCCCAGCCCAGCCGCCGCCGGGAGGGGGACAGTCGAGCTGGAGAAGTATAGCCTTGGCCAACGAGAAAGGGAGGGACGGGATCCGGCATATTGCAAAGGGCTTTGCACCGCTGACGCGACCACACGAACGGCAGTGCAGACGCGAGCCAGCTAAAAAGCGCTCCGCACCGCTGTCGCGATGGAGTTTTCTCTGCCATTTTGGCCGCTGCCGGCGGCTGTCGAGGGGATCCCTGGCCCCCCCGTTGCTGGGGGAAAACCGCAGCCTCAGTGGTGATGGTTGCGCACCCGCGCTGCTTCCTCAGGGCTAATGCCGAGGCGAGTGAGGTTGATACGGCCTTTGTGATCGATGCTGCGCACCTTGACCACCACCTCATCCTCCACAGCCACCTCATCTTCCACCCTGCCGACGCGGTACTCCGCCAGTTGCGAAATGTGGATCATGCCCTCTTTGCCGGGCAAAAACTCCACAAAAGCGCCGATGGGGATGATGCGGGTCACCTTGCCCAAATACACCTGCCCCTCTTCCACCCGCCGCACCAGATTTTCGATCATCGCCCGCGCCGCCTCCGCCTGGCCGCCCACCGAGGAAGACACGGTGATTGTGCCGTCGTCGCTGATGTCCACCTTGGCCCCTGTCGCTTCGGTGATGCCGCGCACGGTCTTGCCACCGGGGCCGATGATCTTGCCGATGTCCTCCGGATCCACCTTGAACGTGAGCAGACGGGGAGCCGTTTTGGCCAACTGGGGTCGAGGCGCAGCAATCGTCTCCAGCATCTTGTCGAGGATGAACTCGCGTCCGGCCTTGGCTTGCCGGATGGCCTGTTCCACCACGTCAACGGTGATGCCGGTGATTTTCATGTCCATTTGCAGAGCGGTGATCCCCGCCCGCGTACCGGCCACCTTGAAGTCCATGTCGCCCAGAAAGTCCTCGATCCCCTGGATGTCGGTGAGGATGCGCACCTCGTCCCCCTCCTTGATAAGACCCATGGCCACCCCGCTGACCGGCGCTTTGATCGGCACCCCGGCATCCATCAGAGAAAGGGTAGAGCCACAGACGGATCCCATCGAGGTGGAACCATTGGAGGAGAGCACTTCCGAGACCACCCTCACCACATAGGGAAACTCCTCTTCCTTGGGCAGCACCGGCACCAAGGCCCGCTCCGCCAGCGCCCCATGACCGATCTCCCGCCGCCCCGGGGAGCGTGAAGGCCGCGTTTCTCCCACTGAAAAGCCCGGAAAATTGTAGTGGTGCATGTAGCGCTTCTCATCCACCGGGTGCAAGTCGTCCAGCTCCTGGGCATCGCCGGGGGTGCCGAGGGTGGTAATGGAAAGGACTTGGGTGAGGCCGCGATTGAACAGGGCACTGCCGTGCACCCTTGGGATCAAACCCACCCGGCAAGAGACCGGTCGCACCTCGTCCAGCTTGCGCCCATCCACCCGCACCCCCTCTTGCAGGATCTGCTGGCGCATCAGCTTCTTGAGCAGAGCCTTGAACTGGTTGTCCAACTCTTTGGGGTTTTCCAGAAGATAGAGCCGCAAGGGATCCCCCTCTGGCCGTTCCTGGATTTGGGCCTCCAGCTTGGCCTTGAGCTCCTCCAGTTGCTGTTCCCGGCTGGTCTTGTCCAAAAACTGCCTGAGGATGGAGCGAATGCCCTCCTGAGCCTGCTCTTCCACAAAAGCAATCAGCTCCTCGTTTTTGGGGGGAGGGGGCAGCTCTACCGGGGTGATGTTGAGATCCGCCAGGACTTGCTGTTGGGCTTTGAGCAGCTCCTGGATGGCCTCAAAACCAAACTCGATGGCCTCCACCACATCCTTTTCCGGCAGTTGGTTGGCCCCGGCTTCCACCATGATCACGCCATCGGCACAGCCGGCCACCACCAAATCCAGATCGCCCGCCTCAATTTCGGCATAGGTGGGGTTGAGGATAAATTCATCCTTGACCAAGCCCACCCGCACCGCCGCCACCGGGCCATTGAAGGGGATGCGAGCGCCGTGAATGGCCAACGAGGCTCCCAAAATACACAACACATCGGGCGGCACCGTATCATCTACAGAGAGGGTGGTGGCCACCACCTGCACATCATCCCGCAGCCATTCCGGGAACAACGGACGAATGGGTCGGTCTATTAAGCGAGAGATCAAAGTGGCCCGTTCCGGTGGCCGACCTTCTCGCCGCAGATATCCCCCTGGGATCCGCCCCGCTGCGTAGAGGCGCTCTTCGTAATCGACCAACAAGGGCATAAAATCAACGCCAGGCCGGCCTGGCTGCCGTGTGGCGGTAACCAAAATCGAGGTTTCGCCCGAAGTCAGCCAAACCCCACACCCTGCCTGGGGGGCCATCAGCCCAATATTGATGTCAATTTCCCGCCCATAAAAGGAAATCGACCGAGTGTATTCTGCCATGTAACGCTTCGCCTTCTTTTTTTCTTGCCGCTATCGTAGCATTCTCCTTTTGCTCCTTTTCAGCCCCCGCTGACCGGAGGGATCAGGGCGACTTCGTCTTCCGCCGATAGGGGAGTGTCGGCAGCTACAAAATTGAGGTTGAGACCGAAGCGCGTTTGGGAGCGCCAAGGAGCCAAGCTGGGGTAGCGCTGGATCAGTTGATCGCACAGCTGCCCGACGGTGGTACCAGGGCTCACCTGCAGGCGCATCTCGGTTTGTCCGATTACTTCTTGATAGACGGCAAAGAGCTTCAGCGTGATGGGAAAAAGCTCATCGGAGGGCAAATTTTGGGCAGCAGCCATCGGTAGCGCTCCCACCTGCTTTGGACGGTCTTGTAAACCATCTTGGGCAAGCTTGGGCCTGGCCGTCCACCAGAATCCTCTGCCCATATCCTACTCATCAGGGATCCCTACAGCCACAGAAAAATCGGCTCCGGGGAAAAGATGCCGTCTTTCAGATTCCAGTGAACTGTTCTTCTGGCTCTGGCCGGGGATTCGTGGCAAGGCTAGGGTAGGCCAAAAGCTTGCTTGGCAGCCAACCGGTTTCTGTGCTGATGCTAGAGCCAGTAAACTACCCGGCTCCGACCACTAAGCGGTACGGAGCGGGCTTTCAGTAGCCCTGGGCCTGCTCTGCTCTACCAGAGAACAAAACAAGCCCGGACCTCTAGGCTGGTTTACGACAGCCCCCAAGAGCGCAATCACATTCGCACCATTCAAATCCGCATCCCCTTCCCATCCACAGTGCCCACACTTGAACGACTTGCCACTGCGATAGGATTGCGCAGGATCGGGATGGATGTGCAAACACCGGTGACAGGTCTGCGACGTGTAGGCAGGCGGCACAAGAATCAGAGAAACCCCTGCAACCCTCGCCTTGTACTCCAGAAACTGACGTAGTTGGTAGAACGCCCAACTGTTGGTCCTACGCCGCTCGGCTTTGCTGCGTGGCTGTTGATTGACCCTTTCCCGGATCCCTGTCAGGTCTTCCAGAGCGATAGCACTGTTTGTGGCTTTTGCCCTAGAGACAATAGCTTTGGAGATGCGATGATTGACCCACACTTGAAAGCGTCTCTCCTTGCCAGACAGCCGTTGCAACAGTTCTCTGCATCTGCGCCGCGAACTGCGTGTGCCCTTACTGGCTTTGCGTTGGAGTGCCGCCCTCAACCGGGAGTAGTGGTCTCGGACTCGGTTCAACTGCTGTCCATTCCAGTTATCTCCTTCCGATGTATGGGCAATATCTGTCCTTCCAAAGTCCACCCCGATCACCTTGTCGGTATCTTGTTGCTTGGGTGGCTTTTCCTCTACGCAAATCTGGATGTCGTAGGAGCCATCCTTCCGCTGGACTAGGGTGGCCGATTTGGGGTTAGAGCCAGCCAGCATTCCCCTCTGGTAGTTACCAATGGCTAGCTCAAAGCGTTCTCTCCCTTCAACCGTGGTCAGCGACACCGTCCAGTCTTTTTGACGGAACGAGAAGATGCGTGCGTCGTAGGTAACGAACCCACGCTTGAACTCTTTAACTGGACGGTTGCGCTGTCTCGCCACTTTGCGAGCGCCGGCCACCCGTCTGCAGACCTGTTGAGCCAAGTTACTGGACAAGCCGAACCGGGCTCGAATCTCGTAGTAGCAAAGGGATTGCAGTTTGACCGCGTTGACGATCTTCTCCGGCGTGTTCTGGTTGACCCAGTTCAATGCCTGCACAAAGACATCCATCGTCGCGTCCAATTTGGCGGCTTGTGACGGGAACGCCTTGAGCTTGCAGGATATGGTCAGGACTTGGCTCATAAGTTCATTGTACTTCATCAAAGCGCATTCCTCCCGGCACTGACCCTACGGGTACAGTGCGGGGCTCCTGCGATTTCTAGCTGACCCCCTCCCAAATCAGGGCCTACTTGGATCGGATCGGCTACGTTGGCTCCACCCAGCTCACCCTGCAAACCCTCCGCCAGATCCACCTAGCCCACCTGCTGAGGGTGCCGTTTGAAAATCTGGACATTCATCGGGGTCGTGCCATTTGCCTGGAGCGGGATTTCTTGTTCCAAAAAATCGTCCGAGAGCGGCGGGGCGGCTTTTGCTTTGAGCTGAACAGCCTGCTGGCCGCTGCCTTGCAGGGAATGGGGTTTTCGGTACACCTGCTCTCAGGACAGGTGAGCCGCGCCGTTCGCGCTACTCCGACGGAGTCCGATGTCCGCTTTGGACCTGAGTGCGACCACTTGGCTGTGCAGGTGAACATCGGCGATGAAGCCTGGCTGGCAGATGTGGGGTATGGGGAGGCCTTTCGCGAGCCGTTGCGGCTGGGGGATCCCGGGATTCAAGCCCAGGCTGAAGGACGCTACCGCCTCACCCCTTGGCCAGGGGATCCCACCGCTTGTCGGTATTGGCTCGTTCAGCAGGAACAGCCGGATCACACCTGGAAAACTCTGTTTCTTCTGGATCGGATCCCACGCTCCCTGCAGGAGTTCGAGCCCATGTGCCACTTTCACCAAACTTCGCCAGAATCGATGTTTACCCGGCTGCGCCTTTGCACCCTGGCCACTCCGACCGGACGGGTCACCCTCGCCGCCCGCGCCAATGGCTCTTTTAAGTGGATCGAGACCACCCCAGAAGGCCGCTGGGAACGCCCTCTCAGGGATGAGAAAGAGTATGAACAACTGCTCGCCTGCGCCTTCGGGATCCACCTTTCTCCATCTCCTTCTGCCGCCGAGGAACGCAGGGAAAACAAGCCAAATGGCAATTTAACAGAGCCCACCCAAATCTTCCCCGAGCCAGGTTAGAACCCCTGCCAGTTAATGTCAAAATAGTAAGGCAATGTTTCGTTATCTCAGTAACCGTTATGGATGCTGCCGCGGTCGCCGGGTTTGATGGCCAAGCTTTGGATCATGTACTCATTTTCGACACCACCCTGCGAGACGGGGAGCAGTGCCCCGGCGCCACCCTCAACACCGAAGAAAAGCTGGCCATTGCCCGGCAGTTGGCCCGGCTGGGCGTCGATATCATCGAAGCGGGATTTGCCTATGCCAGCCCCGGTGACTTTGAGGCCGTGCAGAAGGTGGCCGAGCAGGTGGGAACCCCCGATGGCCCTGTGATTTGCAGCCTGGCCCGTGCCCTCAAGCCGGACATTGAGGCCGCCGCCGCCGCCCTGAAGCCTGCTGCCAAGCCCCGCATCCACACCTTCATCTCCACCTCCGACATTCACTTGAAGTATCAGTTGCGCAAAACCCGCGCCGAAGTGCTGCAAATTGCCGAGGAGATGGTGGCCTACGCCAAGTCCTTCGTGGACGATGTGGAGTTCTCCATGATGGACGCCACCCGCTCCGATCCCGAGTTCCTATACCAGGTGATTGAGGCGGCCATTCGGGCAGGGGCTACAACCATCAACATCCCCGATACCGTCGGCTACGTCATGCCGGAGGAGTTCGGCCAACTGATCAAGGGCATCCGCGAGAACGTGCCCAACATCAAGCAAGCGATCCTTTCCGTGCATGGCCACGACGATCTGGGCGTCTCGGTGGCCAACTTCTTGGAAGCGATTAAGCAGGGCGCCCGTCAGGTGGAAGTGACGGTCAACGGCATTGGTGAGCGGGCCGGCAACACAGCCCTGGAAGAGTTGGTGATGGCCCTGCATGTGCGGCGCAGCTACTTCAACCCCTACTTCGGCCTGCCGGTGGACTCCGAGAAGCCCCTCACCCACATCAAAACTCAGGAGATCTATCGCACCTCGCGCCTCGTCTCCAACCTCACCGGCATGTTGGTGCAGCCCAACAAGGCTATCGTCGGCTCCAACGCCTTTGCCCACGAATCCGGCATCCACCAGGACGGCATGTTGAAGAACCGCCAGACCTATGAGATCATGGATGCCCAGACCATCGGCCTGCAATCAAGCACCTTGGTGTTGGGCAAGCACTCGGGCCGCAACGCCTTTCGCACCCGCCTCAAAGAACTGGGGTTCGAGCTGTCGGAGCAGGATCTGAACAAGGCCTTCTTGCGCTTCAAAGAGCTGGCTGACAAGAAAAAAGAAATCTCCGACCTGGATCTGGAAGCGATTGTTAACGACGAAACTCGCCCGGTGCCCGAACTCTACCGCCTGGAGCATGTCCAAGTGGTGTGTGGCAATCGAGAGGCTCCCACTGCCACGGTGCGTCTGGTAACCCCGGAAGGGGAAGAGCGGGTGGACGCTGCCGTGGGCACAGGCCCGGTGGATGCGGTGTACAAGGCCATCAACCGCATTGTCAATATCCCCAACAAGCTGATCGAGTTTTCCGTCCAATCGGTTACCGCTGGCATCGACGCCATTGGGGAAGTCACCATCCGCCTGCGCCACGAAGACCGCATCTTTTCCGGCCATGCCGCCAACACCGACATCATCGTCGCTTCGGCCCAAGCCTACATGAATGCCCTCAACAAGCTCTACTCTGCGTTGCATGCGGCGCGCTCCACTCCTGAACAACGGGAGGCCGCCACACAAAAAATCTAAAGGTGCTCTGCACCGCTGGTGCGAACGCTTTGGGGGCTGCCAGAAGGGATCCCATCCGCAAACACCCGCCCGATCACTTCCTCGATGGGCGGGTCGGTTACCGTTAGATCCAGCACATCCAGCTCTGCCAAGAGCTTGGCCACCGTTTGGGTGAGCTGCTCCCGCTGCACCCAAAGCCGCGCCTCACAGCTGCCCGGATCCCCGTCCGTGCGCACCTCTCCATAGAGCTGCAGTTGGGCAACAGGGCAAGGGCGAGCCAATTTCAACCTCACCTCTCGGTAGGGGGCAAAGCGCTCCAGCAATGCCTCGAGGTCGCCATCGTACATGAGCTGCCCCGCGTTGATGACCAGCACCCGTTGGCACAGCGCAGTAATATCGGCCATGTAATGGCTGGTCAACAGCACCGTTGCTCCATAGCGGCGGTTGTAATCCCGCAGAAATTGCCGCACGCCGGCCTGGGCGTTGACATCCAACCCCAAGGTGGGCTCGTCCAAAAACAAAATCTGCGGGCGGTGCAACAGAGCCGCCAACAGCTCCGCCTTCATCCGCTCCCCCAAGGAAAGCTTGCGCACTGGTTGCTTCAGCTTGCTTTCTAGGTCGAGCAGCTCCGCCAGCTCCCCCACCCGCTCCCGAAACTCCTTCTCAGGGATCTCGTAAACGGCAGCGTTGATGCGCAAAGAGTCCATTGCCGGCAGATCCCAAATGAGCTGCTGCTTCTGCCCCATCACCAGGGTGATCTGCCGCAAAAACGCCGGCTCCCGGCGGTAAGGCACATGACCCACCACTTGCACCGTGCCGCCGGACGGATAGATCAAACCAGTCAACATCTTGAGGGTAGTGGTCTTGCCCGCCCCGTTGGGCCCCAAAAATCCCACCATCTCCCCCGGCTGAACTTGAAAGCTCACGGACTGCACTGCCGGGATGTGGCGATAGGTGCGGCGAAAAAAGTGGCGCAGGGTGCCAACCACTCCGGGATCCTTGACGGCCACCGGGTAAACCTTGCTCAGGTTGTGGGCAGCGATGATTGGCTCCAACCGGGTCGGCACATCAGGCAACATCTACCCCCACCCCTACAAAACGGCCAGATCCGCTACCCCAACCCCAAGAACAGAGCTTCCAGAGCTGGGCATACCGGATCTGCAGAGGGCTATTTCTCAGTATCCGAGGGAAAGCAACGAACGAATAGGGGAACTACAGCAGTCCTACGTCCATCCCAGGCTTACCCGTGGCCAGCTCCACCTTCAGGATGCGGCCACCCGATTTCTGGATGCGCTGCTGTTCCCGAAACCAGTTCTCATAGGGCACCAGCTTGGTGAAGTAGGTATTTTGCAGCTCCCGCTGGGTGCGAATTCGGGTTTGGCTGGGCACACAGGCCGTGATCTTGAACATGCGCATGATATGGGATCCCCGCTCAACAACAAAATGGGCTATCTTGACCAGCAAAACAGGCGACTCACCCCAGAAAGCTCGCGTACTTCAGCTAGCACACCAGATCCCTGTGGCAAATCGCCCGCCGTGCTCGTTGAAGAATGCACCTCCCCTGAGGCAATGACGCCGGGAGTTAGCTCAGGCCAGAGCAGATGTAATCGAAGTACACCCCCATTTCCTTGCCGGCCTCAGCACCCACCAGAGCGGCAGTTACCTCTTTCATGGCTTGGATGGCCTGGATGGTTGCCCCAATGGGCACTCCCAGGGAATTGTAGGTCTCCTTGAGCCCGTTCAGCACCCGCTCGTCCAGAATGGAGGGATCCCCGGCCAGCATGGCGTAGGTGGCGTAGCGCAGGTAGTAGTCCATGTCGCGGATGCAAGCGGCATAGCGACGGGTGGTGTACATGTTGCCGCCAGGACGGGTGAGATCAGAGTACAGCAACGCCTTGGCAGCAGCATCCTTGACGATGGTGGAGGCATTGGCCGCGATGGTGGCAGCCGCCCGCACCCGCAGCTCGCCTGTGGCGAAGAAGGCTTTCAACTTCTCCATGGCCGAGCTGTCCAGATACTTGCCTTGAACATCGTAGCTGTTGATTACAGCAGTAATTGCGTCTTGCATGATGAGCTTCCTAAATCCAAATCGACGAACAGCAAAGGGTTGTGCGGCAAAAACAATGAGGGATTAGCTCATTGCCCCCACCACAAAGTCGAAGTAGTAGCCGGCTTCAGCCGCATCGTCAGGAGAGAGCAGACCCATGGCCACCTGCTTCATTTGACGAATGCTCTCGGCCACCGCCGGAATGGGTGTGCCCAAAGAGTTGTACATCTCGCGAACACCCACCAGGCCGATCTCTTCGATTGGGGTGACATCGCCGGCAATGATGCCGTAAGTGATCAGGCGCAGGTAGTAGTCCATATCCCGCAGGCAAGTCGCCGTCATCTCTTCCCCGTAGGCATTGCCCCCCGGAGAAACAATGTCAGGGCGCTTCTGGAAGAGCTGGTCGGCAGCTTGTTTGACGATGCGCTCACGAGACTCGGTTAAGACTTGAGCAATGCGCAACCGCTTCTCACCCGAGGTGACAAAGGACTTGATCCGATCCAGTTCCCCCGGGCTGAGGTAGCGGGCCTCCGCGTCCGCGTTCACAATCGATTTCGTAACAACACTCATGGATATCCATCCTCAAGTCGATTTTTTAAAGAGTATGACGAGCATACCCGCAAGTTATTTTCCGATATGCTTGCCGTCTGCCATCTCAGATCTTCACACTTCTTAAAATTTCTCCCAGAAAAGGGACAGTCCCATTCCCGCCCCGACAGGGCAGTTCCCTCCCCAAAGTCCGGCAAGAGAGGGGCTACAATCTCACCAAATTTTCGGGCTGGAGGCCCGCACCATAGCCGCAGGCTTGGTGTCGGGAGGAAAGCCCTCCTCCATATAGGTTTGCTGGCCAAGTCTGGATAAACTACAATAAGCCCATGAGCCAGA